>JAEVYX010000102.1 GCA_023392515.1 Bacillota bacterium
CTTTTGATCCGGTTCAGGGCCATTGACGCCGTCACAGAGAGTGTAAGCGATATACAAATGCAGGCTGAACCCCTTGCCCAGGCGGAGCAATAGAAGCAGAGTTACAACACTGTCATATCCATATGCGAATGCGCATACCCTCCATTAAGCGGATGCAAGGAGGGAAACCCATGGATACGGCAAAGCAGTTCAATTTGTATGAGGATATTGCGCAGCGCACTGGCGGCGATGTATACATCGGCGTAGTGGGACCTGTGCGGACCGGGAAAAGCACCTTTATATCCCGGTTCATGGAGGAGCTGGTGCTGCCCAGGATGCTGGCGGGCCCGGCCAAGGACCGGCTTTCAGACGAGCTGCCCCAAAGCGGTTCGGGCAGGACTATCATGACCACTCAGCCCAAGTTTGTACCGGGCGAGGCAGTGGAGGTCTTTTTACAGGACAGCGCCGCCGTCAGGGTGCGCATGGTGGACTCGGTAGGGTATCTGGTAAAGGGCGCTTTGGGCACCACGGAAAACGAAGCGGCTCGCATGGTCCATACGCCCTGGTTCGATCAGGATATTCCCTTTGAACAGGCGGCGGAAATCGGCACCCGCAAGGTGATTACCGACCATGCCACCATCGGTATGGTGGTTACCACCGATGGCACCATTGCAGACTTGCCCAGAAGCGCTTATGTGGATGCGGAAGAGCGTGTGGTAAGCGAACTGAAAGCATTGGGCAAACCCTTTATCCTGCTTTTGAATAGCGCCGCCCCGGAAACGGCAGAAGCCGCCGCACTGCAAAAAAATCTGCAGGCCAAATACGATGTTCCGACCATGCTCCTTAATGTCAAGCAAATGGGGCTGACAGACATCCAGGGTGTATTGGAAAAGGTACTGTACGAATTCCCCTTGCGGGAGGTTCGGGTGTCGGTGCCCGCGTGGCTCAATGCGCTGGATACCACCCACTGGCTCTCCCAGCATGTGTTGGAGACGGTGCGCCAGGCCGGCAGAAACCTGCACCGCATGCGGGACAAAGAAGTATTTGCCCATGCCTTTGATGCATCCCAGTATTCGTCCGGGCTGCAGATGGATGGGGTGGGACTGGGTGAAGGAAAACTCACCTACACGCTTCCTTTGACGGATGGGCTGTTCAACCGCATCCTGGGGGAAGAGTGCGGCACAGAGATCAAAGGCGATGCACACCTGCTGTCCCTGATGAAAGAACTGGTTGCCGCCAAGGCCGAATACGATCACGTGGCGGAGGCTTTGAAGGCTGTTCGGGAAACAGGATATGGGTTGGTCACCCCCACCATGAACGAGCTTACACTGCAGGAGCCGGAAATCGTGCGCCAGGGCAGCCGCTTTGGGGTAAAGCTCAAGGCCCATGCACCGTCACTGCACATGATCCGGGTGGATATCGAAACAGAGGTTTCGCCGGTGGTGGGCACGGAAAAACAGTCTGAAGAATTGGTGCGCTATCTGGTGGATGAGTTTGAAAATGATCCCCAGCGCATTTGGACCACCGACTTTTTCGGCAAGAGCCTCCACGATTTGGTTCGGGAAGGCCTATCCAATAAATTGATGCGCATGCCTTCCGATGCCCGGGATAAGGTACAGGAAACGCTGACGCGCATTATCAATGACGGTTCCGGCGGCATGATTTGTATTCTTTTATAAAAATTTTTAGCCTTTTCGACACGCAAAAAAGTCCGAGCAATCGGACTTTTTTGTTTGGGCATCCATATGCGTACTTATTCCTGCGTGAGCCCGTTGCTCAGGCGGCTTACAATACGGCCGTACGGATCATATAAAAGGGCTTCATCCTTCTTTTTGCTGTGCCAGACATTCTTATCTGCCCATAGAAAATCCACTGAGACGGCAGTGGCCTGGGTTCCCAGCACTTTAGTTTCTCCGGGGCCGATTTGGGCGTCATCCGGAAAAAAGTAGATTTCCTCTCCCCGGGTGGAATATACGTACCACCCCGCCAGGGAGACTTCTTCCGATCCGGTGTTGGAAAGGGATAGCGTTTCGTGGGAAAGGGCCATTCCGGTGAGCTGCACCGTATTTTTGACCATGGGCTGGTTTGCAAATTCCACAAGCTCGGCTTTTGCCTTTTTGTCCGCCAACGTAACCAGTACGCCGCCTTTCGCGTTTTGCGTGACGGCAATTTGTGCGCCTGCCTGCTTGAGCGCCGCCAATACTGTTTTGTGGGGGGTATCCGATTCCTCAAGAGAATTGGTGGAGATCACCGCAACCTGCGGGGATACTTTCATAGCAAAAGCGATGGAGGTACTGTCGTTTTCCCCGTGATGCGATACCTTTAAAACTTCGCATGGGCTGATGCTGCCGGCATCCATGAGCGCTTTTTCTTCGGCAAATTCCATATCCCCGGCCAGCAGCATATCTCCCTGGGGCGTTGTGAGGCGCATGACCAGGGAATTGTTGTTCTCTATAGCCGGGTCCAGTGTAATAGGCCCTAATACAAGAAACCTGGCGGTATCGGAAACCGCCACCTCGTCGCCTGCTTTCAGCCATTGCACCTGAGCACTGCGGGAGGCTGCCGCCAGCAGGGCGGG
Source organism: Bacillota bacterium (assembly GCA_023392515.1). Classification (GTDB taxonomy): domain Bacteria; phylum Bacillota; class Clostridia; order Christensenellales; family Aristaeellaceae; genus JAEVYX01. Next base: position 2,558 of record JAEVYX010000102.1, read on the forward strand.
GTGCTTTTCTTTTTTGATATCCGTATACATGGCCGATGCATACCAGGCGTCCACCGTCACGCTGCTGCTGGCCAGCGATGCCATGCCGCCCATATGGTCTTTGTCCGTATGGGTTAAAAAGACGCCGTCCAAGCGCTGAATGCCCATGGATTCGAGGGCACCTCTCAGTGCGCCCCAGGACCTGGCTGTGCCCGTATCAATCAAATATGTCTTGCCCTGGACAAAAACAAGCAAAGCGTCCGCTTTGCCGACATTGACTGCCAGCAGCTGGACAGCGCCGTTTGGATCCGCCGCTCCGTTTGAGCCGGATGCTGTTTGCGTGGCAAGAGGAAGCGCCACAAGAAAGACCAGCAGCGCGAAAATTGAAATCATCCACACGCTATTTTTCCGCACACCTACCCCTCCTAAAATAGACCAAACCACACCCGATTATAGCAGACTTTTTCGGGATGGGCAAACGGTATTGTTTTTCCCAAAAAGGAGCAACCTACCCATAAAAAGCGGGAGGCGCATGATATGATTGCCAGCAGACATCCATTGGAGAATATTCGGGTTGTGCAATATGGCTGCGGAAACATGGCCAAGGTCATCATTCCCTATTTATACGATAAAGGTGCGCAGATTGTAGGCGCCATTGATGCCAACAAAGAACTGGAAGGCATGGACGTGGGGGAGTTTGCGGGCCTGGGGCGCCCGACGGGCGTTAAAATCATGCAGGATGCCGGCGGGGTGCTGGATGGCAGCAGGCCGCATATCGCCATACTGACCATGAACAGCTACATACAGGACATGCATGCTGCCATGACGGAATGCGCCATCAGGGGTATCAATATGATTACCACCTGCGAAGAAGCCCTGTATCCCTGGACTACTTCCCCTGCCATCACCAATCAACTGGACGCCTTGTGCAAAAAGACGGGCTGCACGCTGGTGGGCACCGGCATGCAGGATGTTTATTGGGTGAACATGGTTGCCTGCGTAGCGGGGGGCATCCATCATATATCCCAGGTGGAAGGCATTGTCAGCTACAACGTGGAGGATTACGGGATCGCCTTGGCCCGTGCTCACGGGGTCGGTTTTACCGCTCAGCAGTTTGAAAAGGAGATTGCCCATAAAGCCTCCCTGCCTGCCTATGTATGGAACAGCAATGAAGCATTGTGTGCCAAAATGGGATGGACCGTGTCCTCCATCAAGCAAAAGGCAATTCCTGTTTTTGCGGATAAAGAAGTCTACAGCCATACGCTGGAAAAGGAGATCCCCAAGGGCAGCGCCATTGGCATGTCGGCGGTGGTGACAACCATCACCCATCAGGGGCCGGTGATTCAAACCCAATGTATCGGAAAGGTCTATGAGGAAGAGGAAGGGGATATGTGCGACTGGCGGATTTACGGCACACCGGACACGACATTCTCCGTGCAAAGCCCCGATACCGTGTCCCATATCTGCGCAACGGTAGTGAACAGAATCCCCAGTGTTCTTGCCGCGCCTTCCGGCTACATTACCATGGATAAGCTGCCCTATGCGAGGTTTCTGCCATACCCGCTGCACATGATGACCTTCTATCAGGACCAGCCCATGGTTGCCATGCAGCCGGATACGGCGTTTTCACCTCCCAGGCAGTTTGATTCCTATCAATAATCACCAAAATCAAAAGCGCCGGAAGGAATGGAAAAATCCTCCGGCGCTTTTCTCTTTCTATTGAATAAATGTTATCTTGCCTTCGCCAACTGCCGTTTTGTCCTTGCCTGCGGCGGGATATCCGATTGCAATGGCGATTTGGAAAACGGCGGAAGGGGGGAAGTCCAGTTCCTTTTCAAACGCCTCTTTTTCCTCCCCTTCAAAGCAAGACCGGGGCATGCCCAGTATCACGCTGCCAAGGCCCAGGCTTTGGGCGGCCAGCGCAATGGTTTGCACCGCGATGCCGCAATCCAGGGTCGACTGGCGCACCGCAGGATCGGCCGACAGGAAAATCACCGTGGGCGCGCCGTGGAAAATGTCATAGCCGGGAGCGCCATACCTTGCCCGGGCTGCTTCATCCTCAGTTTTCAGCAACTCCGTTACCGCAGCCTTATTCATACGGACCAAGAGGTCCTTTTTCTGAACCACGGAAAAGTGCCAGGGCTGGTTGTTTCTTGTGCTGGGGGAACAAAGGGCAGATTGCAAAATCGCATCCAGCTGCTCGCGGGTGATTTGCTCCCCGGTATAGGTGCGGATGCTGCGCCTTTGGGCAATTGTCTCCAAAACCGGATTTGTCACGGGAATTCCTCCTTGTCTCCTGATTGCCTTCATGCTAAGATACCGGAAAGGGGGTTTTGTAAAATGGGAAACCATATGGGCTTTATGCAGCTTGCCATAAACGAAGCCCGCAAGGCGCTGGATATAGGCGAAATACCTGTAGGCGCCGTAATTGTGCAGGATGGAAAGGTGATTGCCGCCTGTCACAACCTGAGGGAAACAGAGGGCGACCCCACTGCCCACGCGGAAGTGCTGGCCATCCGGAAAGCGGCCGCAGCATTGGGCCGCCGCCGCTTAAACGGCTGCACGCTGTATGTAACGCTGGAGCCCTGCCCCATGTGTGCCGGGGCCATTTTGCTTTCCCAATTGGATGCTTGCGTTTTCGGCGCTTCCGATCCCGCCCAGGGCTGCTGCGGAAGCGTGTATGACCTGATCCAGGACCCGGCCTTTACCCACCGGGTAAATGGAATCGGCGGAGTGATGGAGCAGGAGGCGCAAGAACTATTGCATACCTTTTTCGCCGGGAAAAGAGGCTAATCCTTACGGCCGCACAAGGCGATCAGCGATTTTGTTACCAACTCCATCTCTCCGGGGGTGCCAATGGTAATCCGCAAATAGGGTGCTGTTCTCGCCCCTGTAAAATGGCGAACCAGAATCCCCTGGCTTTTCAAAGCCTGCTGTACGGATGCGGCATTATTTTCATCCGCTTTGACAAAAAGGAAATTGGTTTCGCTAGGAATGACGGTGATACCTGCCGCAGCCAGCTCTTTTTGCGCCGTTTCCCGTGCTGCTATGACCTTGTTTCGGATAGCCTCATAATATTCGGTGTCTTCCATCGCTGCGCGGGCGGCTGCCTGAGCCAGCCGGTCCACCGGATAACTGTTGAAGCAATTTTTTACACGGTTCAGGCCTTCGATCAATTTGATGCCGCCGATGGCATACCCAACCCGAAGCCCGGCTAGACAATGGGATTTGGACAAGGTGCGCACAATCAGCACATTATCCATCTCGCGTATAAGCGGCAGGGCGTTTTCCTGGGCAAAGGCGGCATAGGCCTCATCCACCAGCAAAATTTCTTCGTGGGCTTTGGCATGCTCTGCAAGCCTGGCAATATCGCAAAGGGGCAGTGCCCTGCCTGTGGGCGCGTTGGGGTTGGCAAGCACGATGGGGGCAGATTGCATAAGCCCCGGCACATCCACAGAAAAATCATCTTTCAGGGCAACCGTTTCGTAATGAACCCCGAAAAGCCTGGCATAAACCGGATAAAAGGAATAAGTCACGTCAGGGGCAAGCAGCCTTTTCCCTGCGAAAAAGGCGGCGAAGGCAAAGGCCAGTATTTCGTCAGAACCATTTCCTATAAATACCTGCTGGGGCGATACGTCGTGAAGTTCCGCGATGGTACGGCAAAGATCCGTGCTGTCCATGTCGGGATACAGCCGCAATGCACCGGCAGCATCCTGAAGGGCTTCCCTCACCCGGGGGCTTGGCGGATATGGATTCTCGTTGGTATTCAGTTTGATATATACCTGATCTTTTGGCTGTTCCCCTGCCTGATAGGGAACAAGGCCCTGAGCCAACGAACTTAAGTAGGCCATGGAAATCCCTCCTGCGCCGGAATGAAAACAATATATCATCCTCCAACTTTTCTGTAAACCTTTTCCGGCAATTTTGAGCATTTTGCCATTGTGCTTATATATGATTGATGCTTTTTCCTTTTGCGGACCTTTGCTGATTTTGAAGAATTTTATGGAAGCATATCTTGCAATTTCTTCGTGCGGCTGGTATAATACCAAATTGGCACATCCTTGCGCTGCACAAATGGATGCAGCGCCATATGTCCAAGAGGAGGTGAAAGGTATGAATAGGTATGAACTGACCTACATCATCGACACCGCGCTGGAGGAATCCGCCCGCAAGGAATTGATTGAGCGGTTTACCCAGCTGATCGCCGATAACGGCGGTGTGGTGGAGAAGGTGGACGAAACGTGGGGCAAGCGCCGCCTGGCGTATGCCATCAACTACAAGACCGAAGGCTATTATGTGTTGACCACGTTCCAGGCTCCCGGGGAGCTTCCCAAGGAGATTGAGCGCAATCTGCAAATCTCCGACAGCGTTATCCGGTATCTGGTGGTCAAGCTCGAGCAAAAGCGCAGCAACGTAAAGCCCCGCGCTGTACGTGTTGCGGCGCCAGTGGCGCCGGCGGCTCCCGCTATGGCGGATGCAGCTGAGGAAGCAATCGAGCCCGCAGCCGAAGCGCAGGCGGAAGAATGACCAACCAAAGGGGGAGCTACGAATGAATAAAGTCATCCTGATCGGCAATCTCACCCGGGATCCCGAATTGCGCACAACACCTGCCGGCGTAAATGTGTGTACCTTCGGCATTGCGGTAAATCGCCGCCGCGGCGGGCAAAGCAATAACAACCAGCCCGAAGTGGATTATTTCCGCATTACAGCTTGGCGTCAGCTGGGCGATCTTTGCCAGAAATATCTGGCAAAAGGGCGCAAGGTGTGCGTTACGGGAACGATTTCCGTATCCACCTTTGAAGGCAGAGATGGCGTGACAAAGGCTTCCCTGGAGGTCACAGCCGACGACATTGAATTTCTCTCCTCCAGGTCTGAAGGCGGCGAAGGCCCCTCCATGCCTGCTCCCGGCACAGGAGTCAGCCCTGCCGGCGGTGGGTTTACCCAGGTGGATGAGGATGAGTTACCGTTTTAACGCGAAAAGAAGGAGGTACATCCCGTGTCTGAAGATCGTGGCGAAAAAAGAGCACGCCCCCGGGGACGCAAGCCCCGCCGGAAAGTGTGCAGTTTCTGCGTGGATAAGGTTGAATACATCGATTATAAAGACGTCAACCGGCTTCGCCGTTTCACAAACGAACGGGGTAAGATATTGCCCCGCCGCATGAGCGGCAATTGCGCTAAGCATCAGCGCCAGCTGTCTGAGGCCATCAAGCGCGCCCGTGCCATCGCCTTGCTGCCCTTTACTGTGGACTGAGCCTGTTTGGCAAACATCAAGCTGCCCTTTCTGTACGGAAGGGCGGCTTTTTTGCATTTTTAGGCTTTTTAAGAAAGATTTTCTGCAGAAAAGGCAGGCTTGTTACAATTTTCCAAAATAAATCGTAGCCATCCGTAATGGTATGGGAATGTCTGTGTACGGACGTGTAATATCCTGGTAAAAAGTAAATGTACACATCTCCACATGTGGAAAACTCCCGTCCGAGATGGGAATTTACACAGCTAAAGGGTAAATCTACGGAGAATAAGGGGGTTTTCCAATGAAAAACTGTGGATAACCCTGTGGAAAGTGTGGATATGTCCGTTTTGGCAATCGTTGTGAATGCATCATGATATGCAAGGAAGCATATTCCGCATATACATTGCATATCTGTCGGAAGAGGCGCGGCTTTTGTCGGATTTTCGTGCAAATGAAAGGACTTTTCTCTACGCCCCATTTTGGACGAGTATGCATGCAACAATTGCATGCGCTCCTTATGCATGTTCATGCGGACATAGCGCGCAGTGGAAAGGCATAGGATAGCAGCGGGAAAGGATGTGGAAAAGGTGAAACATGTCCGTCACGGTTTTGTAAAACGCCATTACCATACGCTGGCCCTCTGCGGGGCTTTTTTGATTTTTCTGTTTGTAGCCGAGCAGATTTATGTTCAGGGGAAAGGGCCCTATCCCCCCAGGCCTGCGGTGCCTGCCCAGCCTGCAAAGAATGTTGTGGCTTTGGTGGGAGGACTGCCGTTAAGCGGACAGGTTATTTGCATCGATCCGGGGCATGGGGGATATGACGGGGGAGCGCGGGCGCTGGACAGCGGTATTTGGGAAAAGGTGATTAACCTTTCCGTAGCGCAAAGAACTGCTGCCCAAATGGAAGCTTTGGGAGCGAGGGTTGTTTTGACCCGGACGGCGGATTACGCCTTATGCGATGAGAATCCCAGGGGAATTACGAAAAAGCGCCAGGATATGGAGCGCCGCGTCCAGATTGCAAAGGATGAGGGTGCGACGTTATTGCTGAGCATTCATATGAACGAGTTCCGCGACCGCAGCCAATCAGGCCCCCATGTGTTCTACCGCAAAAATCGTGAACAGGGCCGCCTTCTGGCTGGAATCATGCAGCAGGCGCTGATTGACGGACTGGTTCCCAAAAAGAAGCGGGTAGCACAGTCGGGAGATTATTTTATTCTGACCTTGGATATTCCCTCGGTGCTGATAGAGTGCGGCTTTATATCGAACGCCGCAGAGGAAAAGCTGCTATTGGATGACAGCTACCAGGAGAAGATTGCAAAGGCGGTCGCTCAGGGCGTAGTTACGTACTGTCAGCTTGCCAGCCGGCAGGCACAGGAAGAGAATGTTGCGGGTAGTCCGCCTGAAGAACGGCCGAACTGATAAGGGCAAATCAAGGCCGGTCAAGGGTTTTCTTTACTTTCACGCACGATTCCTATATAATGGGGGCGAGCACATAGGGGGCAGGTTTATGGCATGACGCGAAGCCCCCTTAAAATCTTTGCCTTTGCGCCGTTGCTCTTGGGGAAAGCATCTGTTATAATACATGTACCTATGCGCGGGAGGCGAAAACTTTGCTTTTCACCCAGGACATTATTCCGGATCAACAGGCGCGTTTGCTTAACCCATTGCAATTGGCATATGTGGGGGATACGGTATGGGAAATGCTGGTGCGAACGAGGCTGATACATAAGGGATTAAACGTGCATGGTATGCATCGGGCCGCGATTGCCCAGGTGAATGCGGGGGCGCAAGCGGCAGCCCTTGACAAGGTGATGGACAAGCTGAACCAGGAAGAGGAGACGCTGGTGCGCAGGGGCCGAAACGCCCATTCCCACCATAGCGCTCCACGGAATCAGACTCCGGCGGATTATGGAAACGCCACGGGCCTGGAAACGCTGCTGGGATATTTGTATTTGACAGGTCAGTTCGACCGATTGCAGGAACTGTTCCGCTTCACGCAGGATGAAGGGGTGTAAGGAGGGGGCGCATGTCCCAATGTACGTTGCGGGTTGCTCTTTTGCGGCACACCGCCGATATGCAGGAATTGGTGGCCTTGGGGGCACGGCTTTGTTATTCCCGGGCAGATGTGGACACGCTGACAAATAAGATCGAGAAGGCGGACCAGACCGCCTTTATCCGGCGGCTGATGGATATGGGCCATGAATCGGTGATGGAGCATGCCAGCTTCACCTTTGCCGTGGAGGGGATAAGCAGGGTCTGCCTGGCTCAATTAACGCGGCACCGCATTGCAAGCTTCAGTGTGCAGAGCCAGCGGTATGTCTCCTATGCCGACGGTTTCCATTATGTCATTCCTCCCCGCATCATCGCGTTGGGTGAGGAAGCAGTAGCGGAATATCAAAAACAGATGAACCAAATGCAGGAATGGTATGAAAGCTGGCAGGAAAAACTGGGTTCTGGAGAGCAAAGCAACGAGGACGCCAGATTTGTTTTGCCGGGGGCCTGCGAAACAAAACTGATGATGACCATGAACGTGCGGGAACTGCACCACTTTTTTTCACTGCGTATGTGCAACAGGGCCCAATGGGAAATTAGGGAGATGGCAATAAAAATGCACCGGCTGTGCCTGGAGGCGGCCCCGCTTTTGTTCGAAAACGCGGGACCGGGGTGCCTTCGGGGACCGTGCCCGGAAGGGAAAATGACTTGCGGGAAAATGGCTGCAGTGCGCAAGGAACGGGACGAGCTGCTCGAACAGCTCAAGGATTGAGGAGGAAAAAAGCCCATGGCTTTTTACAAGGACTATTCCAAGGATAAAAAGAAGAAGGATTATGCCGCGCTAGGCTCTTTTGCGGACGAGGGCGCCAACTATAGGCGG
>JAEVYX010000022.1 GCA_023392515.1 Bacillota bacterium
CGATCGCATCCGTTACACGCTCTGATAGCAAGCTTTATCCACGTCCTACGCAATTCTCCAAGCTGATGAATATACCGTTTCGGTTTTCCAAAGACGAAATTCTTGGCGCTGTGGCAAGAATGCAGCAAGACGAAGCATACCAGGATATCGGGGTGGTAACTGCTACAAACGGAAACAGCGGCTTGTATTCCGAAAAATTTATGTCGCGCCGTTATGCACAGTCCCTGCTTCAGGCTATTGAAGTGGAAGACGCGGAAAACCCATAAAGCAAAGGATACCATTTACAAGCATACCATACATGCAAGAAGGACGGGTAAAAACCCGTCCTTCTTACAGACTGTCAAAAAACCTCTGGGAAATGTCGGAGGGGCGACCCCTCCGACTATAAATCCGAAACCAGTGACATGTGCGGTGGCTTCGGAAGCCTTGCGGAGCAAGGTTTCCTTACACCCTTCACTGGCCGTGAGCATGGCTCACAGGTGAAGGGTGCAGACTCGAAAAAGCGGCGTAGCCACTTTTTCGACATGCTTCAAGGGGCTGTCCTGTTTTCGGGACAGCCCCTTTAATTGCTCAAGGGAGATCATGCCTGGGCGGATTTGCCGATCCTCACGCCCGGGGCAGTGGAAAAGCTTACTTTCAGCACCTGCTTGGGGCATACTTCCTCACACTTGCCGCAGAGGATACACTCCGTATGGAACAGCCGGTTATCAGAAACCATGTCGTTTACGGGCAGGCTCATGGGGCAGTGCTCAGCACAGGCTTTGCAGCCAATGCAGCGGGAAGGCTCGGCGATAAGCCTTCTGGCAGGAAGGCGGAGCTTTTCCTTGAGGAGGGTTCCCAATACAAGAAAGGGGGCCATCCAGCAGGTGCTGTGGCAGAAGGACCGGCGGCCCAGGGTCAAGGCGAGAATGACAATAAGGAATATTACAAAGAAGTAAATGATGTACCCGGCGGGGGCGTTGACGGAAATCCCCCCATCGGTCATAAAGACCACATCAATCCGGGAAGGCCCGCCTGCGTTGATAAAGCCCGCGATGATAGCGGCAAGCCACACCACAAAGATAAAATACTTCACGGCGTTTTGCTTTCTTCCGGTGGCTTTGGGCTCGATTGCAGCACACACATCCTGTAAGGCCCCTGCAGGACATATCCAGGAGCAAAAGGAGCGGGCCAGGAATAATGCGCTGAAAAAGAGCCCCAGAAACAGCATGGCGCTGCCGGAGAGGACGCCTTCAAAACTGCCCTGCACAATCAGGTAGGGGGACATATAGTTCAATGTGATGGGAAACAGCAATAGGGAAACCAACTGGATGGTTCTGCGTGCTTTTGAAAATTTCTTCATGAGGTATCCTCCTTACATTTGAAGGGTATCGGCGGGATTTTCCAACAGGCGCATGGCTTCTTCTGCCCAGTCTAGATAGGCCTGATAGACGTATTGGCCGAAGCGCACGGTCATGTAGTAGTACAAATGGTCCTTCCCCTCCTGCAAAACCGGCTTCAAGTTTGCCTGAAAGAGCTGCAAAAGGGCAAGGTTTTCCTTGTTTCGCTTGGCAAAATCCGCAATGCGCCTTGCGCTGATGTCCTTTGAAACCCCGCCACTGAAAAATAATTTAAGCAGGATTTCATACTTTGTGTATTCCCGTTCCTCGGGTAAAAGCAGCCATTGGTGCAAACATTCCCGGCCGGCCGGGGTGATGGCATACACATTCCGCCGGGGGCCTTTTGATGTTTCCGCAAGGGCTTTCACCACAAGCCCGTCCTTTTCCAGCCCTGCCAGGGTTGGATAAATTTGACTGTAGCCCACGTTCCAAAACTGGCTGACCATCATATCAATTTGCTTTTTCATATCATATCCGCTGAGGGGCTCATGATTGAGCAGCCCCAGAATGATGTACCGGGTAGTGTTGTCTTTTGCCATAATGCCTCCATAACTATATCAACATGATATATAATAGTATCACGGCGATATTGTTGTGTCAAGTGAATAGAAAAAAGAATATAATAGTCTTATTTTGGATCTTGTCAATGCACGAAAAATTGAAATGAAGAAAACAAGAGGTGCATCCGAAGGTCCAGGGCGATCGGAAAGCCCTGGCCGCCCCATCAGGGGCGAAATTCCTAATCCTTGGTGTGGCATCCGACTGCCTAAAGTAAAGAGATTTCGTGCCTCACGGCACGACCAGGGCTTTCCGATCGCCCTGGACCTTCGGGCGTATCCTCCCTATTGTATCGTCCTGAAAGAAAAATAGTTGACATCCAGCCTTGAAACGAGTAAAATATTTGTCCTTGCTCTTTTGAAAAGTACATATCAGACGGGAGGTGCATTCCCATGGAACACTCCTTGCCGGATCATCCGGAGTCATATCTTGAAGCAGCGCACCTGGAAGACACCCTTTCGGTTATCCAAACTGAAATCGACAAACTGGAAAAGGAACTTGGTGTAGGCGCGGAGGAGGAGCGTACGGTCGTCGTTCCCGAAGGCGTATCCGGCGATGAAGTCGTCATGCTGAACATCCTCCGGATGAAACTGCAAACGCTGCATCAACTGGCCCTGGCCAAGCGGCAGGCTTACTTTTCAAGGTTGGACTTCATACCAGATGGCGGGCAGAAGGAAACCTACTACCTGGGTCGCTGGGGCGTTTTGAAAACGCCGGAATATGCGGTTACCGTGGTAGACTGGCGCAGCCCCATTGCCAACCTCTATTATTCCGGGCAGGTGGGGCCCATGTCCTATGAGGCGCCTGATGGAAAAATGGAGGGAGAGCTCACCCTCAAGCGGATGCTGACGGTGGAAAAAGGGCGGATTGCCGGCATTTTTGATTCCGGCATCGTCAGCCAGGACGCCTATTTGCAGGGTGTGTTGGGCGCGATCAGTTCTGACCGGCTTCGGGAAATTGTCACCACCATACAGGCGGAGCAGAATATCGTCATCCGTCATGGGCTTCAAATGCCCCTTATCGTACAGGGTGTGGCCGGCAGCGGAAAAACCACCATTGCTCTACACAGAATCGCCTGGCTCCTTTATGCACATCAGGAAACATTGGCCCCATCCACCATGATGATCGTCGCACCCAACCCGCTTTTCTTGAATTATATCTCCGCCGTTCTGCCCGACCTGGGGGTGGAAGAGGTGCGTCAGACCACCATTATGGAGCTGTGCGCCCAGTGGCTTGGCAAGCAGATGCCCAAGGTGCGCAGGGAAAACCGGCTGGAAGAGCAGCTTCACCTGACGGATGAAGAACGGTCGCAGATGGAGGATGTTCTTCGTCTGAAAGGTTCTTTGCAATATAAGCAAGCTTTGGAGGATTTTTTGGAAGAATACCAGCAGCGGGTGATTCCTCTGGGAGATGTGCGCTTTGGACAGGCGGTTTTATATACCCAGGAGGAGCTTCGCCAGATATTCCTCAAGCAGCTTCGCCCCTTTCCATTGCGAGAGCGGGTGCGGGAACTGCAAAAATACATGCGGACACGGCTTAAAAAGGTATCGGGGGAAATTGAGCAGTGGCTGGAGAACGCTTGTAGGGAACGGCTGGATGCCCTTTTGCGCCGCCTGCCGGATGGGGAGGAGCGCCGGGCCCGGGCCAATAAGCTCCTTCAAAGCCGGGACGAGCGGATGAAGGAAATCCAAACCGAGCAAAAGCGGTTTTTGAAGGAGTATCCTGAAACTTGGCCGAAAATGGGCGCGTTGGAGGTATACGGCCATTTTCTTGAATGGCTGCGGGACAACTGGGCGGAAACAGGCATTTTTGAAAAAGGAAACAGCGCGGCCCTTCAAAGGCTGATTAAAAAAACCGGAGAAACTCTTGCAAAAAAGGAAGCGGCGGCGGAGGACCTGCCTGCTCTCATGGTTATCGGAAGGTATGTCTATGGCATGCCCCGTGAGGATATCCGCCATGTGGTGGTGGATGAGGCACAGGACTTTTCTCCCTTTCATTATCAATTTTTGAAAGAAAGGGTAGGGCATGATTCGTTTACAATGGTAGGCGACCTGATGCAGGGCATTCATGGGGATGCGGGGCTGCGGGATTGGGAGGAAGTCAAAGACGGGGTGTTTCAAAATCACGCTCACCTTTGCCGCTTGATTACCAGCTACCGCAATACCGTGGAGATCATGACGCTGGCCAGCGCCATCGCCCGCCGCCATCCCGTGCCCATGCAGATGGAGGCCAAGCCCGTGCTGCGCCATGGGGAAAAGCCGTTCATCCGGCAGTTCCCCACAGAAAAAGCCCGGATTGCTGCCATCTCCTCCCAGGCGGAAGCGTGGCTCAAGGAAGGCTATCATAGCATTGCCATCATTGAAAAGACGGAGGAGGATTGCCGGGCACTGTATAAAGCGCTTCCGGAAGCCCTTCATGCCCGCATGTATCAGGGAGGAGATCAGGATTACCGGGGCGGGGTGATGGTTTTCCCCTCCGCCTTGGTCAAGGGATTGGAGTTCGACTGCGTGCTGGTTGCTCAGGTTGGCAAGCAGGCTTATCCTGATGCACCCTGGCCCAGCCGGATACTGTATGTGCTGTGTACCCGGCCTTTGCATCGGCTCGCGCTGTTTTATACAGGGGAACTTTCCAACTTAATGGAAAACGTGACAGGGGAAGAGGCAATTTTTTCACCTCCAACCAAAGAACCCTAGAAAGATGTCAAAAAATATAGTATAATTCAATTTGCGGTCGGTGGCGTGGCCGCATACCGTTCAGGAGATGCCATGAAAGAAAAGTTCGGTGCTTTTTCAAAGGGGAACGCTTTTACAAAGGGGCGGCCCAGCCGCCTTGTTTTGCTTGCCGTCGGGCTTGTGCTGATTGTACTCCTTGCGGGGCTTTTGTTTGTCCGGCCTCAGGAAAAAGCGGCCCTTCCGCCCATGGGCGATCAATTGCGCAATGCCTCCCAGGGCCTGGATGAGATCACCATCACGGCAACCTTCTCCCCGGACCAAAGGCAGCTCTATGCAACGCAAAGGATGACCCTTCAAAACCGCAGCGGCCTTCTTTTGCAGGATGTGGTGCTGCGCACCTATGCTAACGCCTTCGCCTCCCAGGATTACAGCCCTGCTGCTATCGAGGAATTTTTTGATAGCTGTTACCCCAACGGTTTCAGCGCAGGCGGCATTGCTTTTTCCAAAGTGCTGGTGGATGGAAACGAGGCTGCCTATGCTTTTGAGGATGAGGCGAAAACAGTGCTTCACCTTTCCCTGTCTAAAACCTGGCAGCCGGGGGATACGCTTGAAATTGATCTTACGTATGTTCTCACCATTCCGGAATGCGCCTACCGTTTCGGATATGCTTCAGGAATTTACACCATCGGCAATGCTTTCCCCACCCTGGCTGTCATGCGGGATGGGCAATGGCGAGCAGAAGAGTATTTTCCCCTGGGCGACCCATTTACGACGGAATGCGCCAATTACCATGTGACGGTGACGACGCCGGAAGGCTATCAGTGCGCGGGCAGCGCCTATCCTGCCGTAACGCGGGAAAACAGCTTGCAAACGTTCACTTTTGAAGCCCCGGCAGTACGGGATTTTGCCCTGTCCATCAGCAACCGGTTCACCGTTGCCGCCCAGCAAACGGGAAATGTGTTGGTATCCAGCTATGGGCTGAGCACCCAGGGGGCACAGGAAGCACTCAAGTATGCCGTGCAGGCGCTGCAGTGCTTTGAGGAGCAGTACGGCCCCTATCCTTATCAGCATTTTGCGGTATCTGTAGTGGACTTTCCTTTTGGAGGCATGGAATATCCATCCCTGGTGCTTTTGCAGTCCAGCTTGTATGGCAAGGGGCAGGAGCTGGAATGGGTGGCTGCCCATGAAACGGCCCACCAATGGTGGTATGCCACGGTAGGCTCCGACCAATACTTTCAGCCCTGGCAGGACGAGGCGCTGGCCGAATATTCTTTGCTGAATTATGTAGAGAAATATTATGGGGAAAGAGCCTGGGGGGATATGGCTTTCCAGCGCATTGAAACCGCCATGCGGGTCACCATCCCCCAAGGGGTGACGCCGGGAAGCCCCATTGATTACTTCGGCAGCCTCTCGGAATACTCCCTGGTCGTATACCGCCGGGGTGCGGCGCTTATGCTGGCGCTGGAAACCGCCATGGGGGATACCTTTCAAGATTTTTTGCGGGTGTACTATGAGAAGTTTGCCTTCAAGCTGGCCTCCCGCAGTGACTTTGAGGAAACGCTGCAGGCGGTTTCCGGCCAGGATTGGAGCGCCCTGACCGTGGATTACCTGGATACCTATATTGAAAATTAAGAGACTGCAGGTGCGTGTATGGAAAGACAGCCCCAGGAAGCCGCGGTGCTCATTCCTTCTCTTTCGCCGGACGGACGCTTGGTTCCTTATATCAAGCGGCTGCTGGAAAAGGGCTTTTTGTATATCGTGGTGGTGGACGACGGTTCCGCCCCTTCCTATCAGCCAATTTTTCAGGAACTGGCGGCGCTTCGGGGCGTGACGGTTTTACACCACGAAAAGAACCTGGGCAAGGGCTGTGCACTGAAAACCGGCTTCCGGTACCTTAGGGAGGAATGCCCTGGCTGCATCGGGGTGGTGACGGCGGATGCCGACGGGCAGCATACGCTAAAAGATATATGGGGCCTGGCGGAAAGGCTGGCCGATGGGGAGAAAGGGCTGATTTTGGGCAGCCGGGACTTCTCGCTTCCCAATGTGCCGAAAAAAAGCCGGGCGGGCAACCGGATTACCACCTTTATATTCTGGCTATTGTATGGCAGGTGGCTGCCTGATACCCAGACGGGGCTTCGGGGTTTTGCCCGGGAGTATCTTTCCTTTATGGAAAAGGTGGAAGGGAACCGCTTTGAGTACGAAATGAACATGCTCATTGCCTGTGCCATGGACAAGCTGCCCATGACGGTTGTATCCATCGAAACGGTCTATGAAAACGAAAACAAAGGGACTCATTTCCATCCTGTCAAAGACAGTTTTCGGATTTATCGAGTCATTTTTAAAAATTTTTTCCGGTTTATGTCCTCCTCTTTTATAGGTACTGCCATAGACCTTAGCATCAGCTTCCTGCTGCTCGACCTGCTCAGGCAAACCAGCCTCGGCCATGCGGTGCGGATCGGCATCGCCACATGGGCCGCCCGGGCCATTTCCGCAGGGTTCAACTTTTTGATGAACAAGCACTTTGTGTTTCATGTTCATAGTGGGAAAAGCCAGGAGGCGCTGCCCCGGTATATTGTACTGTGTGTAGTCATTGCTCTGCTTTCCTGGGGAATGGTTACCGCATTGCATGAGTTTGTGGGCATGAGCGATAAACTGGCAAAGGTGCTTTGCGATACGGGGCTTTTCTTCCTGAGCTATCAGGTTCAGCAGCGCTGGGTATTCCGCAAAAGAAAAGCTGCACTAAAGGAGAAAATTGTGGATGACTAAAAAAAGGCGGGTCATGGGGCTCGCGTGCCTTATGCTGATGCTATGGGCTTTTCCCGCCATGGCGGCGGAATATGCCCTGCCCATTGACTCATCCGGAGGGTTTATCCCCAATCCTGCAGGGTTTACATCTTTAACCGCCTATCAGGACGAAAGCATCACCGTATCCGTGGAAAGCCGGAAAATTGACGATTCGGTTTACCATATCGCCCATGTGAAGATAGCCGACGCATCCCAGTTGCGCACAGGGCTGGCCGGCCCCAGCGGGGTGAAAAAAACGGCAAAGACATCGGCCATGGCGGCGGCCTACAGTGCCGTGGTGGCCATGAATGGGGATTACTATCAGTACCGCAGCGGGGGCTATGTGGTACGCCAAGGCGAAGTGCTTCGCAAAACACCCAATACCAAGTTGGATTTGCTCCTCATTGACGAGGCGGGGGATTTTCACATCTTCAAAAAGTCCAACAAAAAGGAGTTGAACGCCTTTTTGAAAGGGGAGCACACCGCCGTCAACGCCTTTACCTTCGGCCCGGCGCTGGTGATGGACGGGGAAGTGCAAACCATTTATAACAGCTATGGCTTTTCGCCCCAGGACCGGTCCCCCCGCACAGCGATTGGCCAAACCGGCCTCCTTCAATATGTGCTGGTTGTGGTGGATGGGCGTCAGGAGGGGTACTCCCGGGGAATTACCCTCAAAAAGCTGGCCGAATTTATGGGAGAGATGGGGTGCGTGTCAGCCTTCAACCTGGATGGGGGCGGTTCTTCCACCCTGATATTCGGGAACGAGTATGTGAACAAAATGGATGACAAGTCGGAACGGAATATATCGGATATTATTTATTTTGCCACAGCGGTGCCCGAAACCGAGTGGGCCACCGTTGTGAATGAGGAGAGTGAAGCGGAATGAAAAAGACGGAGATGGTATGCTCCGCTGTTTTATTGGCCCTGATGCTGGCATCTATGCCGTTTCTTGTTCCCACAGGCGCCATTATGGTATCGGCCGATCGACGGTATGTGGAAAACACCCCCCTCCAGTATGATGACTGGGAGGAAGAGGAATTTTTTGACGATTCCGAGGAACCGCAGGATGCAAGCGGCAAACTTCTTATGAGCAGCGGCGGCGGAGGCGCCCCCGAGTCGTCAGCCGCTCCTGCGCAACTGCCCTTTGATGATTCTGTGGGTCTTGCGCCCAACCCTGCGGGCTATACGGAAACCACCTATCAGGACGACAGCATCACCGTTACCATGGAAAGCCGGGAGGTAGGGGATTCCCTGTACCATATCGCCAGGGTGAAGATCGCCCACGCATCCCAGCTGCGCACGGCGCTGGCGGGGCCTTATGGCACGAAAAAGACAAACAAAACCTCCACCATGGCCAAGAACAGCAATGCCATTGTTGCCATCAACGGTGATTACTACAACAACCGGGAAGGCGGCTATATCGTGCGGCAGGGGCAAACCTACCGCAAGAAACCGTCCAATTCACTGGATATGCTCCTCATTGATGAAAACGGGGATTTTCATGTGCTGGTGAAAAGTAATAAGGAGCAGCTGACAGCACTTTTGCAATCGGATGCAAAGATCGTAAACGCTTTTACTTTTGGCCCGGCGCTGATTGTGGATGGGGTGGTACAGGCGCTGCCCGAATCCTACCCCTTTGATATCCGCAGGCCCAACCCCCGCGCCGCCATCGGCCAAACCGGCCCTCTGGAATATGTCATGGTGGTTGTGGACGGCCGCAGGGAGGATTCCCCCGGCGCGAAGGTGGAAGAAATAGCTTCGTTCATGGCTGAACTGGGCTGCACCCAGGCGTTCAACCTGGATGGCGGAAATTCCGCAACCATGATTTTCAACAACAATTTTTACAGCCGCAAAACGGAAAATTCCGAGCGTTCCGTGAGCGATATCATCTATTTTGCCTCGGCGGTGGACCCTGCTTCCTGGCAGTAACGCCGTCCTGGTTTACCAAGGAGAAAGCCTATGAATATCGATGCGGAATCCCTGTCTTTATTCGGTATGCCGGTTTATCTGTATGGTTTGAGCCTGTCAGTCGCCGTGGCGGCCTTCCTTTTGCTGGTGGCCTTCCTTGCTAAAAAGCAGGGCTTTCAAAAGGGCACGGTATTGCTCTTTGGCGTCATTGCATTGCCGATGGGGCTGTTTTTCGCCCGCCTTTTCTATTGCCTCATTTCCATAGGCTATTTTCTGGAAACGATCAGCCAGCCTATTGTCATGTTCTATTTCTGGGACGGGGGCCTGTCCATGATGGGTGCTCTTATGGGAGGTGCATTGGCCGCCTGGATTGTGGCAAAGCGGATGCACATCCCTTACGGAAAGATGATGGATGTAGCTGCAACAGCAGCCGGACTTTTCCTTGCCATTGCCCGGCTGGGCGAAAAATTCACCTTCCTGGGCCGGGGCAAAACCATCCTGTCCGACTGGATGGCGAAAAGCCCCTTCTTCGGAATTCAGTCTGCCTGGGGTGAAGAAATCTACTATGCCGTCTATCGGTATGAAGCGGTGGCGGCGCTTTTGATCCTTTGTGTGATGCTCGCGCTTTTCTTTGGAAAAAAGACGCAAAGAACCGCCCAGCCGGGGGATTTGTGCTGGGTGTTTGTTGTATTATTCGGCGCCAGCCAGGTTATCTTTGAAAGCCTGCGGGATGACGGGCACCTTCTGTGGGGGTTTGTTCGGGCATCCCAGGTCATCAGCATTCTGGGCCCTGTAGCGGCGATTGCGGTGTTCAGCACCCGCATCGCAAAGGTAAAGGGAATGAATTGGATGCTTCCCGGTGGCTGGGCTGTAGCAGCAGGGAGCATTGCCCTGGCTGTGGTGAAGGAATTTGATATTGACACCAGCAATAACCTGACCCGGGAATATATCATCATGGCCCTGGCAATGGCTTCATTGGCCGCTGTCGCAATGCTCCTTTGGAAAAAGCAAAAGGCGGCCACGCTGGATACAGGAGCATAATGCCTGTTCACAAAAGAAGGAGGCAAGTGAGATGAAAAGGATCTTGCAATTCCTGCGCCGTTTCATCCTGGGAGAAATGCCTTCCCTGAACAAGGAACATGAAGAACCGTTTTTTTTGAGCCTTGTGCAAAAAAATTGCGCTGGGCTGAGCCTGCTTGCCGCGCTTGGCGCGGTATTGCAGGCCTTTGCCTTTTTATCGATCAGGGAATTGCCTATCATGCGCGATCCGCTGATGGGTTGGTTTGTTCTTCTGGCAGTGATGGGGCTGTGCGTGTTTAGCCTCTTCTTTTTCAGGCAAGCCTGCCACCGGATGCCCGCGTCTGCGCTGTGGGCCTGCCAGGTGGTTTTTGCCGTTTATTATGTGGTGGTAGACCTGTGCGTGATCTATTTGAACCTGCAGGTGCAGGACGGCCTTTTGCGCATGGTGCCGACCGTTTTGCTGGGGGCAATGATGGTCATGCCCGGTGGCTTGAGCGCAGCATGCTTTCTTGCTTATGCCTTTTTGATGCCGCTTATGACAGGCGAATTGGTGCTGGGGGGATATGGCCTTTTAGCGAGCCTTGCCGCCTACATCTTGTCCCGCAGCCGCTACCAATGGGAAAAGGCCGGCTTTGCCAGGGTTATGCGGGAAAAGGACCTGGAAGCGGAAAAGCAGGAACTGCAAAAGAAATTGGACCGGGTGAAAACCTGGGATGAGCAGTTGAACATCAACAACCGCCGGGCCATGCATACATGGCTGGAAGCTGTGTGGCCTCTTTGTGTGCGTAACCGGATTCCTGTTGCGGTATTGATGATATCTCCCGATGGCCTAAATGACGAATCAAAAAAAGCGTCTCAGGCGTGCTTGAAAGCCGTAGCTGAAACGCTGAAGACCTTTGTCCGGAGAAAATCAGATTTTTTGGGCTGGTATGGGGATGATAACTTTGTCATTCTGTACTCGGGACTAAGCCGGCAGGATACGGACATGCTCGTCCACCGCATCCAGGAGGCAGGCACAGTATTTGCGGATGGGGCGAAGAAAAAAGTTACTTTGTCCATCGGCGGGCTGTACGCGCTGCCTAAGGATCAGGTAGTGGCGGCCCAATGGCTGATCCGGGCCCATGAGCTGTTGAAAAGGGCCAAAACCCAGGGGGCAGGTTCGCTGGTGATGGAAGAGCTATAAGGCCTATGATTGATCTTTCCCGGCCTTGCAGCCGGCACATCCGTCCAGCAGGATATCCTTTCCCTCCAGGGTAAGGGTAATACTTCCATCCTGACCAGGGGTCCCTTCCACGGTGAAGCCATACTTCTCAAAGAAAGGCATCATGTCTTGTGGGGCCTGAAGCATAACCCTGCGGGCACTATGCTGCTGGGCCTTGTATAATAAAAGGCGGACGAGAAAGTCGCCCAGGCGCTGTCTCCGGAATTCGGGCAGCACACAGATATCCCCAAGCCAGAAAGCACCGTCCTGCCACCAGATACGGCCCGTGCCTGCCGCCTGGCCTGCAAAATAGGCAACCGCCTGCCAGGCCATGAGGTCGGCGTCATCCGGGCCTTTCTCCAAAACGGCCCTGCGCACCTGCAAAGCCTGGGCGATTCCTGTCCCCGGGGGAAACCATTTTCCTTCAATCATACCAATGCCCTTTCCATTATAGAAATAAAAGCATTCGGGAGGTACGTTATGAACCCTGAAAAGATAAGCCGCATCAACGAACTGGCGAAAAAAAAGAAGACCGTCGGCCTTACGCAGCTGGAGCTTGAAGAGCAGCAGACCTTGCGCCAAGAATACCTTCAGGCCTTTCGTGAGAATGTAACCCAGACGCTGGAAAGTGTCTACCTCAAAAATGAAGATGGCTCCATTACGCCGCTTCAAAAAAAGCGCCCCAATTAATAGTATACCTGTCCAAACAAGCCTTGTCAAAAACAAAATGTTTTCTCATTTGCTTGCTTAATCTGGTTGCATCTGGTATAATTAAGTCGGAACAAGGGGAGAGTAAATAAGGAAATTAGCATCCTGTTTCAGCCTGGGGGCTGGAAAGATGCACTGAAAGCGGGGTGATTCCATTGTACGAAGACGACCAGGTTGATGTCATTGAGGGCACCGACGAGGAGGGAAACAAAATCCTTCTGCAAGTCATGGAGTACTTCTTTTACAATGGAGAGGAATATGTGGTCCTTGGCAATGCAGAGGAAGAATGCGATGAATCCTGCGAGTGCTGCGGACACGAGGAAGAACACGAACATGAGCATGAAATGGATTTGTATATCATGAAGGTGCTCACCTCGACCGAGGAAAACGGTGAAGAAGTGGAAGAATTCGTGCCTGTGGACGAAGATCTGATGGATACCCTCATCCAAGTTGTGCAGACAAATTTTAATGAAAGCGACGACGACGAGGACGAGACCGAGGACGAATCAGGGGACGAGGAGTAACATTAGGTCACCGCGAAAAACTCCATAATGATTGGCAGCCGGGCAGCGCAAGCTGCCCGGTTTTTAAAATGAGTCCAGTAAAAATAAAAGCTATTGTGCAAAAGTGTGAAGGAGTGGTCCCTATCCTGGAACTTAAGAAAATCACTTTTGATAATTTTGAATCATGCATTGCGCTGGAGCCGAATGAAAATCAGAAAAGCTTCGTGGCAAGCAATGTATTGAGCCTGGCAGAGGCCTATGTTGCCCTGGACAACCATGAATGCATCCCCATGCCTTATGCTATCTGCCATGATGAAATTCCGGTGGGCTTTATCATGTTATCATTCAATCACGCGGATGAAAATAATGTGGAAGACGCTTACTGGGTGTGGCGGTTCATGATAGACAAGCGGTATCAGGGCAAGGGCTACGGGAAGAAGGCCATGGCAAAAGCTCTTGAACTGATTCGAACCTTTCCCCATGGTAAAGCCGGAGCGGTATTCCTCTCATACGAGCCGGAAAATGAGGTGGCAAAGGCGCTTTACGCATCCTTTGGCTTTGTGGAAACGGGAAAGATACAATGCGGTGAGATGATTGCGACGCTTTCCTTGCAGGGCTGAATGAAAATATAAGCCTCAACGCCCTTTCAGTACATTCCTGGAATACAGGGAGCTTCTTTGACCTTATAAACCAATACCGGAGGGATACCATGACGCCCGAACTCCAATTGAAAATTCAAACCCTGCCGGAAAGCCCCGGCTGCTATTTAATGAAGCAGCAGGGGGAAATCATTTACGTAGGCAAGGCTGTTAACCTGAAAAACAGGGTACGTAGCTATTTTCAATATAGCCGGGGCCATACGGCCAAAGTGGCCGCTATGGTTTCCAAGGTGGATGATTTTGATGTGGTGCTCTGCTCCACCAATCTGGAAGCGCTGACCCTGGAATGCAATCTCATCAAGCTGCATAAGCCGTTTTACAATATTCTGCTGAAGGATGACAAGCATTACCCCTATGTGCGGGTGGACTTGCGGGAGGCCTTTCCCAGGCTTACCCTGGCCAGACGCATGGAAAAGGATGGCGCAAAATATTTCGGCCCCTATATTGGCGCAACGGCTGTCAAGCAGGTGATGGATGCTGTGCGCAATGTATTTCCCCTGCGCACCTGCAAGCTGGACCTGCCGCTGAAAAGCCCGCGCCGGCCCTGCATACAGTACGAAATCGGCCGTTGCCTCGCCCCGTGCGCCGGGAAGTGCAGCCAGGAGGAGTACGGAAAACTCATTTCCCAGGCATTGTCCTTTCTGGGCGGGAAGTACCAGGAAGTGGTGCAAAAGCTGCGGGAGGATATGACAAAGGCGGCCAAGGATCTGAACTTCGAACGTGCGGCCTCCCTGCGGGATAAAATCCGTGATGTAGAAGCGTTGATGGAGCGGCAGCGTGCCATTCAGGTAAATGGTGAGGATCAGGACATATTGGCTCTGGCCCAGGATGGGCTGGATGCCATGGCCCAAATCCTGTACGTGCGGGGCGGCCGGATGATCGGCGGCGATCATTTTGCCCTGCCCAGGGAAGGCAATGAGCCGGCGGGCGAAGTATTGGCCGGGTTCATCACCCAGTATTATGAGGACGGAAACCTGATTCCCCGCCATGTATTGTGCGAGGAGCTGCCGGAAGACAGGGGAGAACTGGAGGACTGGCTTCGGGAAAAGCGGAGCGGTGCGGTGACGCTATCCATCCCCCGCAGGGGCGAAAAGCACGAGCTTGTGCTGCTGGCACAAAAAAACGCCCGGGACGCTTTGGAAAAGCGCAATGCCAGGGATGCCATCCGCGAGGAGCGCACCATAGGCGCAGCTGCCGCCTTGGGGGAGGCGCTGGGCATGAAAAAAGCGCCCCGGCGCATTGAAGGGTTTGATATCTCCAATACCCAGGGCGTTTTGAGCGTTGCCTCCATGGTGGTCTTTATTGGCGGAGAGCCTGCCAAAAAGGAATACCGGCATTTCCGCATCCGCACAGTGGAAGGCCCCAACGATTTTGCATCCATGAATGAGGTGCTGGGCAGGCGTTTTACCCATGGCCTGGAGGAAATCAAGGAGC
>JAEVYX010000047.1 GCA_023392515.1 Bacillota bacterium
CTATGCCGTTCAATAGCACGCCCCAGCCCTTTATGATACCACTTCACAAAATAAGGAAATCACTGTATAATAGCGTGTACGGTTTATGCCATTATTGGCTATTATTCGCGGTATAAAGCGATATGGAGGATCTATGACGCAATCAATGCAGGCTAATCTTCCGGTATCTTGGAAAAAGCAATTGTTTCAAGGAGTGGCGCTGTTTCTTGTGCTTTTAACGGCCTTGCTATGTTTGATGAATACCATGCTCTTTTCGGATGAATTTGACAACTTTGTCGGTGGTATGCTAGTCGCTGCAGGAGATGATGTGTACCAGGTTCACACATCTCAGCACATGCCGTTTATGTATTACCTTTGCAGCATTTTCCGCCTTCTGGGTGCCACAAACGCTTATACTTACCGGCTGGGTTTTTATGCCTTTCTTGCTCTTTTATGGAGTGTCATGTACATCCGTTACAGCAAGCACTTCGGCAAGGCAGCCTTGATATTCTATCCGATATTTTACATCTTTGAAATGGCCTTTACATCCCTGGCTCCCGCTGTGCTTGCCGATCATATGCAAGCGCAAGGAATGGTGATTCTTCTTTTGGAATTCATGGTCTTTATCAAGCAAAAAGAGCTAAAGCTCTCCAATTGTATCTGGATTTCCCTTGCCATTGTATTCTCCTATGGCTCCGTGTTTCTATCCGCATACGCCATCTTTGTCATGGCTGTCTTTGTATTCCTCTCAGGCCTCCTGCACAGCATGCAAAAACCCAGAGATCTTCAGGCTTCTTTCCCAGGTTTTTTGAAGCAGTTGGGGATTTTGGCGCTGATCATCCTTGCTCCCTTTGCCCTTTTGACCCTTTGGTATGGCGTCACCGGCAATCTGGAGAATTTCTATATGGGTGCCTATAAAATCAACGTAAGTGTTTATTCAAAGTATACCGGCGGTTTTGGTGAAAATCCTCTTTCTTTGGCACTTACCAGGCCAATCGATTATTACAACAACTTGATAGATGCGATAAAGAATCTGACGGCCTATCCGGAAACATCGGTTCACGCGCTCATTCTCTTTGCCGGCAATATCGCCTTCGTCCTCTGGCTTGCAAAGAAAAATATCCTTTACGCTCTTGGTGCTGCCGCATTTCTCCTTGCAAACGGCGTACGGGGATTTAATGGATTCCACGCCATGGCCTACCTGGGCGTTTCCGCCGGCATGATATCTCTTCTGTTTGGAAAAGCATTTCGCAAATATGCTCACAGATGGGGTTATGCACTTCCTGCCGCAGCCATCACCGTAGCAGGTGTACTGGGCATGACTTTCTTTTACGAAGTGCCCTCTATTATAGAGGTGCCAGCGCTAATCAACCTGGCCAGCACCCAAGAAATCTACTCTCAGGCGATTCAGAAAATCACAACAAAGGAAGACCGTATTCACGTCACCACGTTGGCCACAGACCTTTATTTGAATGCCGACCGCCTGCCGCTCCTCTCCGCCCCTTCCTCAGTACCCTGGATGTACGAGGTATATGGAGAAAAAGAGGTCTCCCTTCTGAAGAAATATATGCCTAAAGCTATTTTCTACGCACCGGACTGGGAAGTATGGGGATATTATCAGGAAGAATATGCGCCGGAGCTCAGTGAGTTCATATGGGAAAACTACTCCATCATAGAAGGTGCCGATTTGGACTCTCTATTCATTCGCAACGATTATCTGGAAGAAGCCAAAAAGCTTCTCAATATACGTCCTGTTTCCATTCCCTCCGGCATTCCCAAGGAACCGATTGCGGAATTTACACAAGGTAAATCGCTTTCTCAGGTATTCACCGCCACGGGTGAAACCATATACGGTGTCTCCGTTATGATTGCAGCCGCTCAAGATGATAACGATGCCGTATTGTCCGTTGCCTTGGCAGACCTCAAAACGGGTGCGATCCTTACAGAGGCGGCCTTTGACAGCAGACAGCTTGCCAACGATCAGTATGCCTATGTGGATCTCCCCTATGCTTTGGAGATAGGCGCGCAATATGAACTGCGCTTCACTGTTGAGTTCCCTTCGCCCAATAAAACTATCGCGCTGTATCGCACTGCTACGGGCGTAACTAGTGCCAAACGGTATACCGTTTTGGATGGTGTCAATCAAACCTACAACCTTTGCTTTAATTTGTACGGAGAATAATGAAACGATCGGAGATTCATTGTATGAAAGTAGTTATACTAGCCGGCGGGTTCGGTACACGTATTTCAGAAGAGAGTCACCTAAAGCCGAAGCCTATGATCGACATCGGCGGTAAACCTATTCTTTGGCATATCATGAAGGGGTATTCCCACTATGGCTTTTGCGATTTTGTCATTTGCTGTGGATATAAGCAGCATGTAATCAAGGAATATTTTGCGGATTATTATCTGCACAACTGCGATGTCACCTTTGATTTTACCAAAGAAAATCATATGCAGGTACATCAGAACTTTGCGGATCCCTGGCGGGTGACGCTGGTGGACACGGGGCTCAATACCATGACGGGCGGCCGGGTAAAGCGCATTGAAAATTATGTGGGGAACGAGCCTTTCTTGCTGACCTATGGGGACGGCGTAGCCGATGTGGATATTCAAAAGCTGGTCGCCTTCCATAAAGCCCACGGCAAGCTGGCTACCCTCACCACTGTAAACGTTGGCCAGCGCTTTGGTGTGTTGGATATTGACGACTGGGGGCATATTCATGCCTTCCGGGAGAAAAACGATTCCGATGGCAGCATGATCAACGCTGGCTTTATGGTTATGGAGCCTGAAGTCTTCAATTATATTGAAGGAGACCAGACCATCTTGGAGCGTACACCGCTGGAACACCTGGCAGCGGACAACCAGCTTATGGCCTTTAAGCATGAAGGCTTCTGGCAATGCATGGACACCCAGCGTGACAAGCAAAAGCTTGAAGAATTGTGGGCGTCGGACAACGCACCTTGGAGGGTTTGGTAATGCTGTCTTTTTTTCAGGGGAAACGGGTTTTTATCACCGGGCATACCGGTTTTAAAGGGGCCTGGTTATCCTTTTTGCTCACCCGTGCGGGGGCGCAGGTTACAGGATTTGCGCTTGAACCGCCTACAGATCCCAATCTTTTTTCACTTCTGCACTTAGAGAAAAGCATGCACTCCATCCTGGGGGATATCCGTGACCGGGATGCGCTCTTTCGCGCTTTTACGGAAGCCAAGCCGGAAATTGTATTGCATCTGGCCGCCCAGCCGATCGTCCGGGAGTCATATCAAAACCCGGCCTATACTTACGAAACCAATGTGATGGGCACGGTAAACATTCTGGAATGCATCCGGCAGACAGATTCTGTGCGTTCCTTTTTGAATGTTACCACTGACAAGGTTTATGAAAACCGGGAGTGGGCTTGGGGCTATCGTGAAACCGACCCTCTCGATGGATACGATCCCTACTCCAACAGCAAGTCCTGTTCGGAATTGGTTACCCATAGCTATAAGAGTTCCTTTTTTGCGGATGGGCGGATAGCCATTTCAACCGCAAGAGCCGGAAATGTCATCGGCGGGGGCGATTTTGCCAAGGACCGTATCCTGCCTGACGCTGTTCGCTCAGCGCTTCAAAAAGCGCCCCTAATCGTGCGCAACCCTCATTCCACCAGACCTTATCAGCATGTGTTGGAGCCTTTATTTGCTTATCTGATGATTGCAAGGCATCAATATGAAGGTAAGGCCTTTGCCGGATATTACAACGTAGGCCCGGACGACTGTGACTGTGTTACAACAGGTGAACTGGCAACGTTGTTTTGCAGTTCTTGGGGGGAAGGGTTTACATGGGAGAACCGATTTACCGGCGGTCCCCATGAAGCCAATTTCTTAAAGCTGGACTGCTCCAAGCTCAAAAGCGTCTTCGGTTGGAAACCGGTATGGCATGTCGGGGAAGCGGTAGCCCGTACGGTGGACTGGGCCAAAGCTTATCGGGACAACCAAAATGTTGCTGAACTGATGGCAAAGCAAATCGAGGCTTTTACAAAAGCCGCCCTTAACATATGGAAAAAGGAGACAACCCATGTTTGAACATAAGTCCGAAAAGGAAGCCCGGGATGAAATTCTGAACATGGTCGCCGCATACTGCGACCAATATCA
>JAEVYX010000033.1 GCA_023392515.1 Bacillota bacterium
TGACCATGAGCGAAATTCATGAAGCCCTTGAACGGGCAAATGCGGCGGTTGGCGGCTTTCCGCTGCGCTTCGTCGGGTTTGACGCCTGCCTGATGGCAACCATTGAAATGGCCAATCACCTGAAGGATTATGCCTCTTATATGATTGCCAGTGAGGAATTGGAACCCGGATCGGGATGGGATTACGCCACCTGGCTTTGGTATTTGGAACAGGATCCATTTATGGATACGGAAACGCTGGGCTCTATCATTGTTGATAGCTTTGTTGAAACCAATTTGGAAAACGACCCGTATGATTATGTCACTTTAAGTATGTTGGATCTTAGCAAGATAGATGGTGTGACCAGCGAACTTGAGAGTATTGGGGCAGGGCTTAGCGAGGCACTGGAAAGCGGGGAGTTGCGCACCATCTCCCGCAAACGTCAAAATATGCGCAGCTTTGGTGACTTTTCGGAGGACAACACCAGTGATATGGTTGATCTATATCATTTTGCCCAGGTGTTTGCCGACCTTTCCGGTGTGGATATCAGCGCTTTTGAAAGCGCCCTGGATGAGGCTGTCGTTTATAGCCGCTATTCCGATAACCTGGATCACGTGAGCGGTATATCCATTCTTTTGCCGCTAGAGACGCGGGAAAGCTTTCAGGAATACAGTGATGCGTATGATGAAGAGGCGATGTATCCCTGCTACACGGATTTTATCACGGGCTATACCGAAATGATGAACGGCGGAAATTATGTATTTACGCAGAGTGCGCCTGAACAAATCATAATGGATCAGCAGGAGCAGAATGATTCTCTGAACATTCCGGAAGGGTATGATGAAGACGGCGTTTTTGCCTATTCCATGACACTGAGTGCCGAAGATATGGAAAACCTGGCCTATGTGGAAGGCAATCTGATGCTGGACGTCAGCGAGGAGGATTTCGAATCTTACATTGATTTGGGGTACTTGCAGGATGCGCAGATTGACTGGGATAACGGCGTCGTCTACAGTATGTTTGACGGTTCCTGGCCGATACTGGAGGGCCAGTTTGTGTGCATTACGGATCAATCCGTAACGGAGAAAGTTCGCCGAAGCCTGATTGATGTAACCGTAAACGGCGAGGAGAAATATCTCCTGGTTATCTTTGATGAAGCCCATCCCCAGGGTGAGGTGATTGGCTATACACAAGGATATAACGAAGCCGGCTTGCCTGTGCGCGGCTACGAGAAATTGAAAGCCGGGGATATTATTGTGCCCATGTACGATATGCTGTACTGGGATGAGCAGGACAATGAACAATATGAATCCTTTGAGGGGGAGCCCATTACCGTTACCGAAGAGCCGCTTGCATTCGGCTACGAAGATCTTGCCGGCGGTGATCTGGAATATGTATACTCCTTCTGCCTCAATGACATATTTGGAGATTATCAGTTTTCTGATTTCATACGTTTTACGCTGTAATTTCCCAGTTGTGTTTATACTTTTGGCCGGGCTGCATGCCAGCCCGGCCTTCATTGACATTCCACCGGGGCGGCTCTATAATAAAAAGTGTCTTGCCTTTATGGGACAGGCAAAATAAGAGCAGCAAGCGGGCGTTTGCCTGAGGAGGATTTTTTATGCATGTAGGCATCGGAAACGACCATGTGGCGGTAGAACTGAAGAAAATTATCAAAGCGCACCTGGAAAGCAAGGGCCATACCGTAACAGATTTTGGCACGGGCAGCACGGAATCGTCCAACTATCCTATCTATGGCGCTAGGGTGGCCCGTGCGGTCGTTTCGGGGAAGGTGGACTGCGGCATTGTGATTTGCGGAACCGGCATCGGCATTTCCCTGGCGGCAAACAAAGTTCCCGGCATCCGCTGCGCCGTTTGCTCCGACGCTTACTCTGCACGCATGGCCAAGGTCCACAACAACTGCAACATGCTGGCCTTCGGCGCCCGTGTAGTGGGCAGCGAAGTGGCCAAAATGCTGGTGGATGAATGGATGGACAATACGTACGAGACGCGGCATCAATGCCGCCTGGATATGCTGGACCAACTGGAGAAGGGCACCGAGATTGAATAAGGCCCTTCTGCAAGGCCAAGAATAACCCGCCCGGAGCGCATCCCGGGCGGGTTTTCTATCATGCAGGGCAGCCTCAAAATATTTCTATAGATCATACATAACTTCTGTCAGTTCCAGCCCGCGGGCAGGGGCTGTCGGGCCAAGCAGAAGACGGTTCCCGGTTTCTATCGCTTTGGAAAGGCTGGAAGCTTCCAGTGCCCCCTGACCGATTTCAATCAGGGTGCCTGCCAGGATTCGAACCATGTTGTACAAAAAGGCGTTGCCGGAAACAACGAGGACAACGGCCTGCTCCTGACGCATTACATGTGCCAGGGTAATGGTACGCAGGGTAGTTTTGGCAGTGCCCCCGGAAGCCTGAAAGGCCGCAAAATCATGCGTACCTACAATAAGCTGGGCTGCTTCGTCCATGGCTGCTTCGTCAAGCGGCACAGGCACGTGAGCGCTCATGCTGCGCATAAGCGCAGATGCGTGGGGAGCGTTATGAATGCGGTAGGTATAGGTCTTTCCTTTGGCGGAAAAGCGGGCATGAAAATCATTAGGAACCTGCCTGGAGAACAAAACCCGAATGTCGGGCGGCAGCATCGTATTAAGTACAAAACTGAATTTTTCCGGGGGGATGGAGCAAGACGTGTCAAAATGGGCTGCCTGGCCCAATGCATGCACTCCCGCATCGGTACGGCTGGCGCCTGTAACGCCCATTGCTTCTCCGGTTGCCCGATGCAGTGCCTTTTCCAACACCTCCTGAACGGCCAGGGCGTTTGCCTGCCGCTGCCAACCGGCGTATCCTGTACCATCATAGGAAAGTGTCAAAAGGATGCGCCGGGCTGAGGGGCGGTCAGCCATCATAGCAGAACGCCCTCCAGTACGATCATGCATATAAACAATGCGGTAATGCCGCAGGCGTAATAATCAATTGATGTGACCTTCAATACCCTGAGCCTGGTGCGGTTGTCCCCGCCGTGATAGCAGCGGGCTTCCATGGCCATGGCCAAATCTCCCGCCCGGCGAAAGGCACTTACAAACAAGGGTACCAAAAGGGGAACCATCGCCCTGGCCCGAGCCAGCAGGTTTCCCGATTCGAAGTCTGCGCCCCTGGCCATTTGCGCTTTCATGATTTTGTCGGCTTCCTCCAACAGGGTAGGAATAAACCTGAGCGCGATGGTCATCATCATGGATAGTTCGTGAGCGGGAAAATGAATCACCTTCAAAGGCTTCAAAAGCAGCTCGATGCCGTCGGCAAGTGCCACGGGGGAGGTGGTCAGGGTGAGCAGACTCGTTCCCAGCACCAAAAAGATCAGCCGCAGGGAAAAATGTACCGCCAAGGCCAAGCCTTCCTGTGTGACGGTGATGACCCAAATCCTGAAAAGCACCGTTTCCCCGGCAGAAAACAGCAAATTTAATACAAAGGTCAGTATCAGTATAAAACGCAGGGGCTTGAGGCCTTTCCAAAGCATCTTGAATGGCACTGTAGAAAGCTTGGCACAGGCATATACATACCCAAGAGCCAGGCCGTAACCTCCCAGGCCTTGAACCAGAAAGATTCCCACGATAAAGGCGACGCTCAGCGCTATTTTGATCCGAGGATCCATTCGGTGCAAAACGCTGTTTCCCGGATAGTATTGGCCCAAAGTGATATTGCTTAACATTTGCCCGCCTCCTTGCAAGCGCGCAGGATGTGGGCGCGCATTTCGGCCAGGGTATAGATGTCATCGGGCAAATCCCATCCGGATTTGCGCAATTGCCAGGCCAGCTTGGCCGCTTGGGGAACCCCAAGGCCGATGGACTCCATCATCTCTACCTTAGAAAAAATCTCCCGCGGGCTGCCTGTGGCAATAACGGCGCCTTTATTCATAACGACAAGCCGCGTAGCCAGGCGGGCAATGTCGTCCATGCTGTGTGTGACCATGACCACCGTCAGCCCTCCCGCATCGTGAAGGGCCTTCACCATATCCAAGATACCGTCACGCCCGGCGGGGTCCAGCCCGGCGGTGGGCTCGTCCAACACCAGCACCTTGGGGCGCATAGCCAGTACGCCGGCTATGGCTGCACGGCGCATTTGCCCGCCGGACAGTTCAAAGGGGGAACGCTGGGCATAGGCTTCGTAGTCCAATCCAACCTGCGCACAGGCGGTCTTCACCCGCTCATCGATTTCGGTAAGAGATAGGCCCAAGTTCTTCGGGCCGAAGGCTATATCCTTATGGACACTCTCTTCAAAAAGCTGGTGCTCGGGGTACTGAAATACCAGCCCCACCTTTTGCCGGATCGCCCGACGGTTGGCGCCTTTTTGATTTACATCCTCCCCGTCCACCAGCACCCGGCCGGAAGAAGGTGTTAAAAGACCGTTCAAATGCTGTACCAGCGTGGATTTTCCTGAGCCTGTATGGCCGATAACGCCCAAAAATTCACCGTCCTCGATGGTAAGGTTCACATCGTGGATGGCTGTGGCCTGAAATGGGCTCCCAGGCATATAGGTATGGGTTGCGTTTTCTATTTGGATGGGCATAAAGCTTTATTCAACTCCTGGACCATTTCGTCAACGGTGAGAATACCGGGTGAGAGGGGAACGCCGTCCCGGATAAGCTGCTGACCCAATTCCGCCATAGGCGGTACATCCAGCTGCAGGCGGCGCAATGTTTCCACATCTTGAAATACATGGCGGGGAGTGTCCGAAACAACAATTTTCCCGTCGGACATGACTATCACCCTGTCGCACAAAGCGGCTTCTTCCATGAAATGGGTGATCCAGATTACGGTGATGCCATGCTCCCGGTTAAGCTTTTGCACCGTTTGAAATACTTCCTGCCGGCCGGTAGGATCCAGCATGGCGGTAGCTTCATCCAATACCAGCACATCCGGCTGCATGGCCAGAATTCCGGCAATGGCTACCCGCTGCTTTTGCCCGCCGGATAGCAAATGCGGGGCGCTGGCGGAAAACTCCGTCATGCGCACGGCTTGAAGCGCATCATCAATCCGTGGGATCATTTCCTCAGTGGGCACACCCAGGTTTTCCAAGCCGAAAGCCACATCTTCCCGAACCACGGTGGCTACAATCTGGTTATCCGGGTTTTGAAACACCATCCCGGCATGCTGGCGTATGTGCCATACATCCTTTTCCTGGGCAGTGTCCATCCCGCACACCAATACCCGCCCTTCCGTGGGCAGGTACAACGCATTTAAAAGTTTGGCCAGGGTACTTTTCCCCGAGCCGTTATGGCCTAATACCGCAATAAATTCCCCTGCGGAGGCCTGCATGGAAACGTTGCGCAGGGCGCTTTGGTCCGCATCCTCATAGGCGTAGGACACGTCCTGAACCGCAACGCGAATGTTGTCTGACATAGCTTCTCCTTTTAGTAGAAAGAAAAGGATACCAACCGATATTATACCATGGAACACGGGAAGCGGCAATATAAAGAAAAGGCGGACCAGGCTGGCGCCTGAGCCGCTTCTTCCATTGGCATATGTTCGTCTTCCCGCGGGATGGGGCGTTCCTATAAATCTTTTTTCATCAAGATTTTTATAGAGATCATGTAGGAAATCCACATTAAGCCGATTGTAACAAACGGCAGGGCAATAACAGCTGTATGCATCAGGGAATCCATTTGCACCATGGTAACCGGGTTCTTTTCAATCTGCTGCATAAGAAAGGCAATCCCCATAATTGGCAATGCATAACAAACCAAAAGCACCATGCGCGTCTTTTCCGTGCCCAGCTTGTATAGCAGGGGAATGCCCATGCTGTTAAAGAGCAGACATGCGCATAAGGCAAGGCCGGCTGAAGAAAAAACTTCAGTTGCGGCTATCGCTTTTCCCGAAAATCCTTGGGCCAGGCTCAAAAGTGCACCCAGCAGCGCTCCTAAAAATACCAGAAGGATAGCCAGGAGGTATTTGCTTCTTACAATATCCCGCCTGGATATGGGCATGGAGAGCGCGTAAGCATCCCATTTGGCCTGTTCATCATAAGCAAAGGTGGTGATGGTCAGCATACCGCTGATAAACACCATCATTGGGCCAAAATCCGTTCCCATTGTAATCCCCATGAATAGGTACAATGCGATGAGCGCCAGAAAGAGACGGCCTGTTTTTTTGAGGACCAACAAATCTTTTATAAGCAATCCCTTCATAGCTTTTCACCTCTCACATAAAACAGCATGATCTCCTCTGTAGTGGCAGGCTGTACCATAAGCCCGGGATATCTGGCAGAATAATAGCCCCGGTCGTCCACCAGTGCCTCCACATCAAAGGCACTTTTCCTTTGTCTCAGCAGGTGGGATTTGTCCAGAGAGGAAAAATCGGCGGCGCCGCACTTGATAACCCCCATCTTTTCCGACAGGTCTTCCCTACTGCGGCTGAAAACCATCTCCCCTTTGTGCAAAAAGGTGATACTGTCGGCAATTTTATCCAAATCCCCGGTGATATGGCTAGAGAAGAGGATCGCATGATCCTCCTTTTGCATAAAGTCTAAAAACAAATCCAGCAATTCCTCCCTCACCACCGGGTCAAGGCCGCTGGTGGGCTCATCCAGCAAAAGCAGACGGGGCCGATGGGCGAGAGCTGCAGCCAGGCACAGCTTACGTTTGGTACCGGTGGACATTTCTTTAAAGGACTTCTTTTCCGGCAGGGAAAACTGCTGACTTAACTTGCGAAACAAATCATCATCCCATGTACGGTAGATGGATTTCATAATCTGCCGGATGCCCTGCAGCGTTAACAGATCGTGAAATTGGCTGTCGGCAAGCACTACGCCGATTTGCTCCTTTATTTCCCGCTCATTGCCGGATAGGGGTTTGCCCCAAAGCATGACTTCTCCCTGTTCCCGGTGGATGATATCCAACAGCGCTTTGATGGTGGTGGTTTTTCCTGCGCCGTTTTCTCCTACAAATCCCATCACCTGTCCTTGGGGCAAGGTGAAGGAAATATCCCGCAACGTAAAGTCCCGGTAGCTTTTGCGAAGGTTTTTG
This sequence comes from Bacillota bacterium, assembly GCA_023392515.1. Taxonomy (GTDB): domain Bacteria; phylum Bacillota; class Clostridia; order Christensenellales; family Aristaeellaceae; genus JAEVYX01. The sequence continues at coordinate 7,009 of JAEVYX010000033.1, forward strand.
ACTACAATGGCATCATTCATGATTCTTCTCCTTGATACAAGGTCGTGAGTACGCTGGTTAATTCCTTCAGGGAAACGCCCGCCTGCCGTGCCTCGTCCACAGCGCCTAGTAGGTGCTGCTCGATTCTGCGCAGCTTCTCTTCCCGGAAAAAAGCCAGATTCTTATCCGCCACAAAAGTGCCCTTTCCCGTAACGGTGACGATGAACCCTTCCCGTTCCAGGTCGGCGTAAGCCCGCTGGGTGGTGATTACGCTGATGCGCAGTTCCTTGGCTAGAAAGCGGATGCTGGGCAGTGCATCCCCGGGGGAAAGAACGCCGCCTACAATCAGACTTTTTATCTGGTCGGTAATCTGCTCGTAGATGGGCTTGGGACTGGCGTTGCTGATTAGAATGTCCACAGTCCTACCTCCGGTGACTATAGTGTAAATATTGAACATGAACACTATAGACGATAAAAACGTCTTTGTCAAGAGAAAAAAGAAAATTTCACAAATGGAACAACCAGGCGCGGCCATCGTCTATATAAACGACACAAAAAAAGCGCACACGGAGGTACGATTAATGAAAAAGCTATATGTAATCATCCTCGTAGCACTAATGATGTTTTTCATCCCTGCATCGGCTCTGACCCAGGAAGTGGAACCGTTGGCCGGCGTGATTTTGGAATTATATGAAGATGGCAGTTTTTTGATGGAAAGTGAGACAATGGGCCAGGTAATGGTGGATGCAGATGAAGCATGCATCCTGGAGGGACTCTCCGCTCCTGCAGTCGGCCTATACGTATTCGTGGCTTATGACGGTGTTATAACCAAGTCCCTGCCTGCGCAGATTCAAGCGGAGAAGATATCCTGCTTCAGGCTTCAGGGCACTGTATTGTCGGTGGATGAAATCTCCGGCACCATCCTCATTGATGCGATGGAATACGGGGAAGTAATTGTGAAGCTGCCAAAAATGGAAGAACCTTTGGCAGAAGGAGACTATGTGACGGTATACTACAGCGGCCTGATGGCTCTGTCCTATCCCGCCCAAGCAGGCGCTTTAAAGGTGGATACCTATGAGCAGGTTTCCGGAACCATTGACGAGATTGCAGAAGGATACTTCCTGCTTTCCCAAGAGGATGGCGTTTTGCAGGTGAATATCGGTGACGAAACGGAGATGCCGGAAATGCTGGAAGTGGGAGATGCAGTGAAGGTATATCATAACGGCCAAACGCTCTTCACTGCGCCACCTCAGGTGTTTGGGGTCATTTTAATCCCTCATGTGACAGAATAAGCCCTATTGATCCTCGTGATTGCAGGGAGCGCGCCGGCCGCGGCGCGCTCTCACTTTTTCTTAACAAGAAAATACCCCCGGCTGGGCCGGGGGTACAATTGCTATATGCATTTGAGAAATTTAAAGGAAATGGATTATTGTACTTCCACACCCTTAACCAGCCAATCCATTTGACCGGCGATGTAGGAACGCTCCAGCTTTTCGCCTTCCTTTACGCGCTCGGTGCCCTGGTTGTCAAAGATGGGGCCTTCGAATACGTCGAATTCACCGGAAACGATCTTGGCACGGGCGGCTTCGATTGCTTCCGCGGTGCCTTCGGCGCAGTTCTTGGTCAGGGGAGCAATGTCCACCAGGCCATCGGCCATATCCATGAAGATGTTCTCGGGCTTCCAGGTGCCGTCGATCACGGCCTGCACTTCAAAGGTGACAACAGCGCCCCAGTTCCAGACGGGAGCGGTCAGAACGGCATCGGGAGCTTCCACGCTCATGTCGGAGTTGTAGCCCACGCCCCACACGCCGCGTTCCTGAGCGGCCAACTGCGGCATGGTGGTATCGCAATGCTGGGCGATCACGTCGCATCCGGCGTCCAAAAGGGCTTCCGCGGTCTGCCGCTCCAAGGTCGGATCATACCAGGAATTGATGTACTTGATGTATACAACGGCGTCGGGATTCACGCTCTGCACGCCCAGGGCGAAAGCGTTGCAGCCGCCGTCAACTTCGGGGTTGGAGAAAGCGGCAACATAGCCGATCTTGCCGGACTGGGTCTTGAGGCCTGCAGCGATACCGGTCAGGTAACGGGCCTGATAGATGGCACCGAAATAGTTGTTGTAATTGGTGTCGTTGGACAAATATCCGGAGCAATGGGAGAAGATAACTTCGGGATATTCTTTGGCCATTTCGTCAAAGTGGTTCAGGTAGCCAAAGCTGTTGCCAAAGATGATCTGGCAGCCGGCTTCCACCAGCTCGCGGATGGCGGTTTCGCAGGCACTGTCCTCAGCCACGTTGGTCTTGATGATTACCTGGTCGTCGGTAAGGCCAAGGGCTTCCTTCATCGCAAGGGTGCCCTGGTGGTGAGCATAGGTGTAACCCTTGTCAACCACATCGCCAATGTAGATGAAGCCCACCTTCAGGTCTTCCTTGGCCACGGGGGCAAATTCCGCCAAAGCGGGCAGAGTGGCGGCCAGCGCCAGGACCAGGCACAACACGGCTGCAAAAATCTTCCTTGCCATAAGTGTCTCCTCCATTTTCCTAAGCAGTTCTATTTTCTTTGTCAACCTCTCAGCCCAGGAGGATTTCTCCGTCCTTGATGGCCGTAACGGTTGCTAAAGACACAATACGGATTCCCTCTTCGCGAAGGCGCTTGCCCCCGGGTTGAAATCCTTTTTCGATGCAAATGCCAGCGCCCACCAGTTCGCAGCCAGCCTGCTTTACAATGTCACGCAGCCCAATCAACGCTTCGCCGTTTGCCAGAAAGTCATCGATGATAAGAACCCGCTGGCCCGGCTGCAAATAGGCTTTGCTGACTCGAATAAAGCTTTCCTGACGGTGGGTAAAGGAGTAAACCTTGCTCACATACACATCATTTCCCATATTGGTGGTGGGGCCTTTTTTGGCGAATACAACTGGGATATCTGAAAAAGCGTGGGCGGTGGTTACCGCTGCGGCAATGCCGCTGGCCTCAATGGTAAGGATGCAATCCACCTTCTCGTTTTGGAAGGCGTCGTAAAAAGCCTGTCCCATTTGAAAAAGCAGCGCCACGTCAATGCGGTGGTTCAGAAACATATCTACCTTGACGATGTCTGTGCCGATGCCTTTTCCCCATGCCCTGATGGCTTCCTTGAGTGCTTCCATCGGTTGCGGTGCCGCCTCTCACTGATGCTTCAAAAACCGAACACTTACCTTTTCAAAAAGGTATACACTCGGTTCATTCCCTCATAATCCGAACATTCAATGGGATTATGCAATCATTGTACCCCATTTTACCGAACGATGCAATAACTTTTTCACACTTTCTGTATATTTTGCATTCCAGACCAAAAAAATGTCGGTTTATGCGTGATGCCAAACAGACACAATTTGTAAAATTTTTGTAATACACTTGGTTTTCAATGCTTTTTTTCCCTGCTTGGTGTACAATAAAAACAGTTTGTTTTCAAATACTTTGGGGAAAGGGGGATGCCTATGCTTCGTCGGGCCGGCGCATTATGCCTGGGGCTTTGGCTTTTCCTATTTCCCCTGGCTGCGCATGCCCTTGCCGCGGCAGCAGAAGCAGAATCTGCCGTTAGCAGGAGGGCGCTATATGTGGCCTGTGATTTTTTCCTTTCCCAGGAGGACACCTGGCCCTCCTCCAGTAACAATGTAAAGGCTGTGGCTGAAGCGTTTTCCGGGGGCAATATGGATTTTGAAGTACAGCGCATTCTAAATGGCTCCATCAATTCCGTAGCAGGCCTTGCCCAGGCGGTTCAGGATGCCTTTTCCCTGGCTGATGAAAATGATGTTTCCTATTTTTATATCAGTACCCATGGGCTGTACGATTCCACCCAGTCAAACCTGGAAGCGGGGCTGCTTTTGTGCGACGGCATGCAGGAGGAAGTGGTGACCGCCCGGCAGCTTTCAGAAATTTTTGCTCCCATCCTGGGCCGAAAAGTGCTTATCATCGACGCATGCAACAGCGGGGCCTTCATCGGCAAGGGCGTCAGCGGCGGTGTTACGGAAACGGCTTTTTCCGGGCCGGAGTACAAGGTGCTGACCAGTGCCGGGGGCAGCGAGGAAAGCTGGTACTGGTCCAGTACCGACCGCAGGCCTGGAGCGGTGCAGGGCGCAGGGTATTTTTCATCGGTGTTGTGCGACGCTTTGGGCTATCATGGGGAATACGGAGCCGACCAAAACCGGGACGGTTCGATCACTCTGTCCGAGTGCTACCGATATCTGATGGAAAATCATGCTGCATCCACGCCGCAGGTATACCCCCAGGAGGACGATTTCGTGCTCTTCAACTACGATAACTTGAAGGCGGCGGGTGGAGAGAGCGCCATTTCCGGCATCACCTTTTTTGATACGGTGCTGGATGCTGCGCAAAGCGCCGTATCCTTTGAGTTTACGGCTACAAGGCCTGTTCAGATGGCTTATCAGCTGGTGTACTATCAGGAGGGAAAATGGCAGTTTGCTACCGCGCCCCTGCTATTTGACGACCAGGAGCAGGGCGGCGATTTCGGCGATCAGAAGGGGTTTATATCTCCCGGACGTAAGCAGCGCACATTGAACCTTGCTCCCCAGGAAGCGGACGCCTATGGTTATGTAATGGTTCAGCTCATAACCATCGAGGATGGGAAAACCACCCTTCACGGCAGTCGGGTTTTGTGCGTGCCGCCCGCGGCCGGTGATCCCGAGCTTTCGGTGAAAACAGCCATGGCCTTTACGCCTTCCCAGGGGAAGGAAATGAGCATTCTTGTCAGTCATCGGATTCCGTGCCGTCTTTCTATATCCATTTTAGATGCTTCGGGCCATGTGGTGCGCCGCCTGAGCGTACAGGCGCCCAGCCGGCCCCAGCAGTTAACCCCTTCCGGGTCGGCCTTCTATTGGAATGGGAAAACGCAAAGCGGTGATGCTGCCGCGCCGGGCATGTATACCGCCCGTGTGACTGTACAATTGGGCGGATCGGTATTTGAAGCGCATTCTGAACCCTTTGAATTGTTGGCAGAATAGCATACATTTTACATGGAACCTTTTGCGGATAATTTGCGTCCAAGCGAATGTATGATATAATGACTATTGTCTCAAATGTCACAATGTTTTTACTTGAACATTGAAAGGTGGGTTTACACCCCATGCAAGTTACTCCTTCTCCACGCAACCCGCAAAAGCGCACGCCCGGAGGGCGAGCCAAACGCAAATTCACCGGCGTTTTTCCTGCCATGCTGATTTTTGCCGGGTTTGTTGCGCTGATGGTGATCGTTATGCCTAAGGAGCCGCTCACCCACGCCTTAACCTCCATTCAAGGAGAAAACGGTCAGGCGCCCACCGGTGTGCCTTCCGATATATATAAGGGCTTGGTTATCAGCGAAGTGATGGCTTCCAACCGTTCTTCCGTGCCTGATGAGAACGGGCAGTTTAACGACTGGGTGGAGATTTGGAACAGCACGGACAAGCCTATGGATTTGACCAACGTGGGCCTTTCAGACCGGGCTGACAGCGTGCGTTTTTTGTTTCCGTCCATGATTTTGGCCCCGAATGGCCGCGTGGTGGTGTTTGCATCCGATACCAATTCCGCCGATCTGGATGGTTCCTTTCATGCCAAATTCAAGATTTCTTCTGTGGGAGAAACGGTTTATCTGTTTGACCCCAGCGCATACGTTATTGATCAGGTAGCTACCCCCATTACCGATACGGATACCTCCTACGCCTTGGGGTCGGATGGGCAGTTTGCGCAGACCCAAGAGTATAGCCCCGGCTTTCCCAATGATCAGGAAGGCTTTTTGGCCTACCGCAACCAAAATGCCGTAACGGACGGTGCCCTCATCATTAACGAGGTCATGGCCGACGCCCGCACGGGGCTGAGCGATGAGGACGGGGAATTAAGCGATTGGATCGAATTGTACAACACGACCGATCAACCCATCAATTTGAATAAATACGCTTTGAGCGACAAGGAAAACGATCCGCTTAAGTGGAGATTTCCCCAGGATGCTGTGATTCCCGCCAGGGGATACTACCTGGTGTTTTGCAGCGGGAAGGACAGGCTCCTGTCGGCGGGCAGCATTCCCCATGCCAATTTCAAAATCAGTGCTGAACGGGAAACGGTGATCCTGAGCGATAGCTACGGGCGCTTGATCGACCGTGTCGCCATTGACAACCTGGCGGTGGATGCTTCGTATGGCCGTAATGAATCGGGCGGCTGGCAGATATATCAGGGGGCAACCCCCGGCATGCCCAACAACAACCAGGGCGCGGCCCGAGCGGACCTGATGCTTCGCGCGGCTAACCCCACAGGGGTATATATTTCCGAGGTCATGTCCTCCAACAGCGCTACCACGCTGTCTGAAGATGGCGACTTTTGCGATTGGGTGGAGCTGTACAACAGCTCCACCGAAATTGTCTATCTGGAAGGCTATGGCCTGAGCGACAACATCAACCGCGCGCGTAAATGGCAGTTTCCCGCAGGAACGGCCATCTATCCCGGAGAATACAAGGTGGTTTATCTGGATGGGCGTAATACCGAGGAATCCGGCCGCTATCACACCAGTTTCAAGCTTAGCCGGGCGGGGGGAGAGGTTGTTGCCTTATCCGATCCAACAGGCCGGGTGCTGGATAAGTTAAGCCTTCCGCTGATCCCCACCAACCTCTCCTATGGCAGGACCAGCGGCCTGGAGGGGTTTTTTTATTATGATGCGCCTACTGTGGGAAGTGCAAACGGCACCGGCTTTCTTGGCTTTGCGCAAACCCCGTCCTTTACCCTTAAGGGAGGGTTGTATTACCAAACCATTACCGTGGATATCCAGGTTCCGGCGGGGACAACAGTCTTTTACACCCTGGACGGCAGCATACCTACCAATCAGTCTGCCCCTTATCAGGGCCAGCCGCTGGAAATGAGTTCCACCACGGTGCTAAGGGCCCGGGCTTACCAGCAGGATTTGCAGCCCAGCAGCACCATAACCCAGACGTACCTCATCAACGTCTACCACACGCTTCCCATCGTTTCCTTGGTGGGAGACCCGGATGAGCTGTGGAATGAGACAGATGGGATTCTGGCTTCGGGCGGGGCTTTGAATAAAGAAAAAATCCCTTTCAAATTGCAAAGCGGGGGCGATCCCATCTACCGCACACTGGGCAAGGTGCTTAGGCCCGGTCATGTGGAATATTACCAGATGGATGGAACCCAAGTATTGTCCCAGGGTGTTGAGTTTGCTTTGCAGGGCCAGTACAGCCTGGACATGCCCCAAAAAACTTTCAAAGTCAAGGCCAAGACTGCCCAGGGCAAGCAGTATTTCGATGCCGCTCTTTTCAGCGACCGGCCTTTTGCCCAGTATAAATCCTTCGTGCTGCGCAACAGCGGCAATGACTGCGTATGGACCAGAATTAATGATGGGTTCCAGTCCAGGCTTCTGGATCATTTGGATACCACCGTCATCCATCAGGCATTTAACCCTGTCGTGGTTTATCTGAACGGAAAATACTGGGGCCACTACAACATGCGGGAGCGGGTGGACCGGTACTTTGTCGCCCAGCATGAAGGGCTCTCCCTTGAAGAAGCCGACAATATGGACATTCTGGAGTCCAGCAGCAAGCTGGTTTACGGCAGCAGCAAAGAATACAAGGCTTTGATTGAAAAAGCTAAGTCCCTCTCCCCGGGGAAAAACCCGGAAGATTTGCAATACCTCCTAGACAGGATTGATGTGGACAACTATTTTGATTACATGGCCATTGAAATGTTCTTTGGCAACTCTGACCCCGGCAATATCCGCTATTACAAGCTCAAGGGCGAAGGGCAGAAATGGCGCTGGATCTTCTACGACTCAGATTATGGTCTGTTCCAATCCAAATTTGACAGCCCCACCTCCTACATGGACCCCAAAGGAGCCGGTCAGCAGAATATCAACAATGTTCTTATCCGAAAGCTGCTGGAAAATGACGAGATGAAGGAAAAGTTTCTGCGCCGCTTGGGCGTCATCTTCCAGAAGTTTACCACAGAGTTCATGCTGAGCGTATTCAACGAAACGGCGGCCATGATTGAAGGAGAAATGCAACTGCACTTTGCCCGCTGGGCAGAATTGAACGAAAAGACCATTAACGTTGATTCGCCTATGACCGCCGAGGGTGCGCTGAGATATTGGCGGCAGCGGCTGGACTATAACCGCAATGTTATCAAAAAGCGCCCCACCTACTTCTACGAACGCGTGCAGAATTATTTCAAGCTGTCCGACTCGGTGATGACTGAATACTTCGGGCCGAAGCCTCCCATGCCGGCGGATGCTCTCCTTTAAACAGGGTTTTCTTGACGGAACTTTCCTTTTCCGTATAATATTGAGAATGAATCATACACAGGAGGCGCGATTATGTACGGTTTGGCACTTTTGGCCACAGTCAGCACCAAGGATATCCTCAAGCAGGATTCTTCCCTGTCATCCTATTTTGCACAGCAATTGCAAAACCTGACTCCCTTGAAAATGGTGGTTGCTTTGGCCATGGGGCTGATTACCGGTCTGCTGATCGCCTTCGTCTACCGCAAAACCTTTCGGGGTGTCTTATACAGCCCCTCTTTTTCCATGACGCTGGTGATGCTCACGCTGATCACCACACCGGTGGTTATGTGCATCAAAAGCGATATTGCATTGTCCATGGGCATGGTGGGTGCCTTGTCCATTGTGCGTTTCCGTACTGCTGTAAAAGACCCTATGGATACCGCTTATATGTTCTGGGCTTTGACCATGGGCATCCTTCTGGGCGCGGAGCTTTATCTGGTGGGTTTGGTCGTGGTTGCAGGCATTGCGGTTATTCTCTTGGGCATGACCTATATCAAGTTCCAAAACCCCAATAGCTATTTGCTTGTACTTCATTATGATGAGGCCGCAGAGTACGAAATCGAGGCGGAATTAAAGCATTCTGTCAAGGTTCACCGCCTGCGAAGCAAAACCCTGACCCGCGCCGGCGCGGAAATGACCGTAGAGGTGCGCCTTGGCGAAAAGCATGAGATCGTAGCCCGGATGCTGGATATCGAAGGCGTTCACGATGCGACCCTGGTTGCCTGCCAGACTGAAGCAGGAGCTTAAGCTGCCATCCCTTCCTGAATTTGTATATGCGCATCCCGTAAAGGAGGGACCGCCTTGGCACTCCCTGTCCGTCACGAACTAAAATTTTTTATCAACGACATGCAGTATGCCGTGCTTTCCAATATACTGGACCAGGTTTTGGCCCGCGACCCCAACGGTGACGAATACAATGAATACCACATCCGCTCCCTATATTTTGATACTGTGTTTGACAATGCAGAATTTGACAAGGTAGGCGGCGAGCGCAACCGGGACAAATACCGCATTCGCATCTACAACATGTCCGACCGGTTGATCCGCATGGAATGCAAAAGCAAGGTTGGATCTTTGATTGCCAAACGCTCCGTGGCTATCCCGCGGGATCTTTGCGAGCAGCTTATGGCTGCGGATCCTTATGGGCTTGAACGTACGAAAAGCGGGCTTTTGCAGGATGTGTATCGAGAAATGACCATTCATCTGCTGCGCCCGGCAGTGGTGGTGGATTATGTTCGGGAAGCCTATATCCACCCGGCGCAGGAGGTGCGCATCACCTTTGACAAGCAATTGCGCACCGGCATGAAGAACTTTGATATTTTTAATCCCATGCTTCCCACCATTCCGCCCTTGGACAATGGGGAAACCATCCTGGAAGTTAAATACAATGAGTTTATGCCTCCCTACATCCGGGACATTTTGAACACCTACTGTCCTGATGCGCTTCGAAGCGCCATCTCCAAATATACACTATGCCGCAGGTTCGAGGAACTGGAGGCATAAGTGCTCATCGTTGAGTACCCTCAAGGGCTGGATAGCGTTACACAAGAAGAAGGAGCATAGAGGAGGCAGAGCAATGGTCTATCTTTTGGGTATTGATCTTGGCACTTCCGGTACGAAAACTGTCCTGTTCGATCAAGCAGGGCGCCCTGCAAGCGCTCACACCGTGGAGTATCCCCTTTATCAGCCGCAAAACGGCTGGGCTGAGCAAAACCCGGAGGATTGGTGGCAGGCCGCAAAGGAAGGCATCCAAAAGGTGCTGGCCTCAAGCGGAATCTCCCCGAAGGACATTGCCGGAGTGGGCCTTTCCGGGCAGATGCACGGACTCACCATGCTGAACGAGGCGGGGGAGGTGCTACGCCCCGCCATTATCTGGTGTGACCAGCGCACCGGGACCCAATGTGCCGAAATGTCCCGCCGCATGGGAGATAAGGAAATCATTCGCATTACAGCCAACCCGCCCATGACGGGCTTTACTGCTGCCAAAATCCTGTGGGTCAAACAAAACCAGCCGGATCTTTATAAAAAGTGCGCCCATATTTTGCTCCCGAAGGATTATCTGCGCTTCAAGCTCACCGGAGAATTCGCCACGGAAGTGTCCGATGCATCCGGCATGCAGCTGATGGATGTGCCGGGCCGACGCTGGTCGCCTGATATGCTGTCCATGCTGGACATTTCCGAAAGCCTGCTGCCCAGCATGCACGAATCGCCGGACTTGACCGGCGCCGTGCATGAAAAAGCCGCCCGGGAGACGGGTCTCTTGCGCGGTACGCCTGTGGTGGGCGGCGCGGGGGATAACGCCGCTGCGGCAGTGGGCACCGGCGTAGTCCGGGAAGGGCGCGCCTTTACCACGCTTGGTACCTCCGGCGTGGTGTATGCCCTTTCCAATAACGTTTCTATCGACCCCATGGGCCGGGTTCATACCTTATGTGCCTCCGTCCCGGGCAAGTGGACGGTTATGAGCTGCACCCAGGCAGCCGGCCTTTCCCTGCGCTGGCTGCGCGACACCTGCTGTGCGCCCGAATCAGCGGAGGCGAAAAGCCGCAGCATCGACCCCTATCAGGTGATGGGGGAAGAAGCTGAAAAAATCGCTATCGGCGCTGAAAACCTGCTGTATCTGCCCTACCTGATGGGTGAGCGCTCCCCCCATCCGGATCCGGATTGCCGGGGCGTGTTCTTCGGTCTGAGCGCCATTCATGGCCGGGCTCATCTTACCCGCGCGGTCATGGAAGGGGTGGCCTATTCCCAGGCCGAGTGCGTGGATGTATTCCGGGAGATGAAGGTGCCCATCCGTGAAATGATGGCCTGCGGCGGCGGCGCCCGCAGCACCCTGTGGCGGCAGATGCTGGCTGATCTGTACAATTGTCCGGTTTCCACACTGCATGCAGATGAAGGCCCTGCCTTGGGCGTTGCGATTCTGGCCGGTGTTGGCACAGGTGTGTACAAGAGTGTGGAAGCAGCCTGCGATGAAATTGTCAAGACTGAAAAGACATTGGATCCAATCCCGCAGAATAACGAGGCCTATCAAGGGTATTACGCGCTGTACAAGAAGCTGTATCAGGTTTTGAAGCCGTCGTATAAAGAACTATCGAAATTGGGCAAATAACGGGATTTGGAGCAGGCTCTTCCTCTGGGTTTGCTCTAGATGGGTTCCACGGATAAAGAAAAACCCCGTCTGCCACGCATGTAGCGTGAGCAAACGGGGTTTTTCTTTCCGGCTTACTTTTTCGGCCACTTGTTCAGGTAGGCATTTAGCTTGTGGATTTCCTCTTCCGTCAGGGAAACCATGAACTCCGTCTGAATGGAAATAGGCTTGCTTTCCTCAAATTTCAATTCGCAGTCCATACCTACATTGCCGTCGAAATTATTCATGCAATGGCTGGGTATGTCATTGGCCACGGGTGTAACTGTAAGGCTGGCGGGAAAGGTGGTTTCCTTTGCATCAGCTTTTCCATCATATTGAAACACATAGGTAGCCTGCATGCCATCCTCCCAGTCAAGCGCAGGGAGCCTTATGGAAAATGTCCCTCCAATTTTGGGCGTGGCAGTGCAGTATGCCATGTCCAAGGGCTGATCCAGCAGGGGCTTTACCTCGTTAAACTGCATTCCGTCTTTCAATTCTTCGTTAATCTTGTTGTAGACCTTCATGCTATTCCCTCCCTTGGTGATTTATTACGATTTCTATCCGCCGCAGCTGCTTGGTGTTTGCGGTGGATGCTAGTTCTGCTTGCTGCTTTCATCTTACCATATTTACAAAAAAATGAAACAAAAGTTTTTCAACTCACAAATTATTTTCTTGCAGTTTTTCATTCTATAATAGCTCTTTCATTTCAGTCATGTTCTCCCAGTATCGTTTGGGCATATGGGTCCGGCGGCAAACGGGGTTATACCGGTCTGCTATGGCAATAGTCTGGTAAAACCGCTTCCATAACGCCCTGTATTGCTCTTCAGCGGGGGAGGCATCCTGAAACTCCGCGTTCTCCACGGGAACAATCTGCGCCGTGTGATTTTGGTATAAAAGTGCGGCCCTGTGAGTCTTATCATAAATCATAAAATTTTCGCTGCTATACCGGCCTATGAAATGGTCCGCAATAAGGGGCAGCACAAAGTTTTTCGGGCTGATGACAGCCGCCAATACGCCGTCATTGTCGGAAAAACGAACAAAGCCCAATAGCAGGTGCCTTTCGCCCAAAAGATGGCGCTCCGCCTGGATGAGCGGTGCCACATCGGGGTGCGAAAGCATATCCAGTGCCGGTGTGCCCTTGGCGAAAGCCAGCAGCAAAAAGCGCAATATTGCCAGCTCCTTATTTTCAAGACAGCTTAAAAACACATTTTCACATAGCTCCAGCGCCCTTGCGCAAATTTTTTCGAAAATTGCGGTACGTACCTTTTGTGCTTTTTGCAGGTCGGTATCGATTCTGGTTTTGAAAAACAGGCTGACTTGGTTTTCTCCTTCCGACAGAACAGCAAAGGGAAGCTCTCTTTTCGTTATGCTTTCATGCACGCAGCAATACAGCCCGGCAAGGCTGCCGTCGTACAGGTAGACGATATCCCGGGGTTCCGCTTTCAGTGCTGAATAAGGCATAGCGCCGCCTCCTGAACCGCACTGCTTAAGGCTGCGGGATTTCCCCGGCCCGGCCCTTTCACAAGATCAAACAGCGTCAGCTGCTCCGTGCCAAAGCTGAAAGCTTTTGGGTCAATCAGCGCCTGCAGAATGGTTTCCCCTCCGGCATGCAGCCCGCAGGGACTGTCGCTGGTAAGAATGAAATATTGGGCGCGCTTTAAAACCACCCCTATTTTTTTTAAATCCGTCAGGGTGAGTTTGCCGCCCCGGCGGGCGATGACGATGCGTCTTGCGCTGGTGGGACCGATGCCCGGAACCCGTAGCAATTCGGATAGGGAGGCCTGATTCACGTCCACGGGAAAACGGTGCATGTTGTTCAGTGCCCAATTGCATTTGGGGTCCAGAAAGGGGTTGAAGTTGGGGGCATTGTCGCTTAGAATTTCATCTGCAGAAAATTCATATTGACGCATCAAAAAATCGGCCTGATAAAGCCTATGCTCCCGCAAAAGGGGCGGTTTGGTGTTTAGCGACGGGAGCAGACTGTCGGATACCGCCGGGATATAGGCGGAGTAGAAGACTCTCTTCAATTTGTACCGGTCATACAGCCCCGATGCCAGTTTTAGAATATGATAGTCGCTTTCAGGGCTGGCCCCTACGATCATTTGCGTTGCCTGGCCTGCGGCGGCAAACCGGGGCGCGCTTTTATAGCGGACAATTTCATGGGTGTTTTCCGCAATGCCGCCTGCAATTTGTGCCATGGGGGCAAGAATTGCCTTTTTTGATTTGTTGGGGGCCAGCTTTTGCAGGCTCGATTCGCTGGGAAGCTCGATATTCACACTCAGCCGGTCGGCCAATAGCCCCAGTCGGTACACCAAATTGCTGTTGCTGCCGGGGATGGTTTTGGCATGGATGTACCCCATAAAGCCGTGCTGATGGCGCAGAATTTCCAGAGCCTTTATCATCTGCTCCATGGTGTAATCGGGGTTTCGCATGACACCGCTGGATAAAAAAAGCCCTTCGATGTAATTGCGCCGATAAAACTGTATGGTTAAATCCGCCAGTTCCTGGGGGGTGAAGGCGGCCCTTTTAACATCGTTGCTTGATCGGTTGATGCAGTATTTGCAGTCGTACACGCAATGATTGGTGTACAGTACCTTTAAAAGTGATACGCACCGCCCATCGGCGGAAAAGGTGTGGCAGCATCCGGCGGGCACGGTGCTGCCCAAGCCCTGCCCTCCGGAGCGGTTAGCGCCGGAGGAGGTACAGGCGGCGTCGTACTTGGCACTGTCGGCCAGAATGGTCAGCTTTTCCATTATATCCATGGTAATATCACCTGCATTTCGAGAAATTGGGAGAGAATTTTCCTCTCAAGGAAATAAGAGAACAAACGTTCTTATTACTTATTATATAGAAGCAGGGTCCATTTGTAAAGACAAGCCGTAAAGTTTTTGATTGCCGAAGGTGTATTTGTTTCCGCTGACTATGGAAGACTGTTATTGAAGGGCACAAATAGCTGATGGAAGAGAAACCTTCCATCAGTAAGCCCGTTCCAATATAAAACCGGCGGCTGTTTTGCAGCCGTCGGTTTGCTATGCGATTAAAACGACCCCTCTTCAAATCATTCCATGATAGCTTTTATATGAAATACCTTTCCGGTATCCTTGGTGGCAGGCAGCACGTTGCCGGAAAGCTCCATCCCGTCAAGCGTCAGATGAACCGGTTTTTTCTCACCGCCTGATCTGTTTTCCACCTCGATCAGATAGGTGTTATCCCGCCAGCGCCGGGTGAGGGTAACTCGGCTTAAACTGGCGGGCAGACAGGGATCAATCATGAGGCCGTCATACTGGGGTTTTATGCCCAGTACCGCCTGGGATATGGCATAAAAGCACCAGGCCGCGGTGCCGGTAAGCCAGCTATTTTTCGCTTCTCCAAACCGGGCGGCGTAAGGGCCTGCAATGGTTTGGGCGTATACGTAGGGCTCCGTGCGGTGCAGTTTCTGGTCGGCGGTATAGGCGGGGCAGGTGAGCCGGTAGGCTTCAAAAGCGCGTCCACCATGGCCCAATACCGTTTCCGCAATGACAATCCAGGGGTTGTTATGGCAGAAGATAGATCCGTTTTCTTTGTACCCTTGGGGGTAGGAACTGATCTCGCCCAGTTCCGGGTGATATGTCGAATAGGGCGGATCGAGCAGGGCAATGCCGTGGGTGTTCATCAATCTTTCACGGACAGAATCAAGCGCTTTTTGGGCCAGACCGTTTTCCTTCCCAATTCCCGCCATCACGCAGAAACCCTGAGGCTCGATGAAGATCTGCCCCTCCTCGCAGGAGGCGCTGCCTACCTTATCTCCATGGGCGTCATAGGCCCGCAAAAACCAGTTTCCGTCCCAGCCGTGTGCAAGGACGGCTTCCTGCATTTTTGCTTTTTTCTCAAGGGCGAACCCGGCCTCCTCCGTCCAGCCATAACGGCGGCAGATCGCAGCATAATCGTCGGAAATAGCGACGAACATGCCGGCGATGAATACCGATTCGGCTACGCCGCTGTCATAATTTTGGCAGGTTTGAAAGCTTTCTCCCGGCTCTTTGGAAAAACAGTTCAGATTCAGACAGTCATTCCAGTCCGCCCGGCCGATGAGGGGCAGTCCGTGGGGGCCCAGGTTGGCTGCGGTAAACCGAAAGGAGCGGCGCAAATGCTCCATTAGGGGCTGGGCTTTGCTTTCGTCATTGTCAAAAGGCACAGATTCATGTAGAAGCGAATAATCTCCAGTCTCCTTCAAATAGGCGGCTGCGCCGAAAATCAGCCACAGGGGATCGTCGTTAAAACCGCTGCCCACATCCAGATTACCCCGCTTTGTCAGCGGCTGATACTGGTGGTAGGCGCTGCCGTCCTCCAGTTGGGTGGCGGCAATGTCCAGAATGCGCTCCCTGGCCCGCTTGGGGATCAGGTGGACAAAGCCCAGCAGGTCCTGAGTGGAATCCCGGAACCCCATGCCCCGCCCGATGCCCGACTCAAAGTAGGAGGCGGAGCGGGACATGTTGAAAGTGACCATGCATTGATATTGGTTCCATATGTTTACCATCCGGTCCAGCTTGTCATCACTGCTGGCTACCTGATAGCTGGAAAGCAGTCCGTTCCAATAGGTCTGCAATTCCAAATAGGCTTTTTCAAACTGCGCATCCGTCTGAAAACTGCTTATAAGGGCATAGGCGGGCTCTTTATTGATGACGCCGGGGGAAATGAATTTTTCCTTCTCCGGGTTTTCGCAATAGCCCAGCACGAATATGAAACTGGCCGTCTCCCCAGGTGCCAGTTCACGGCGCAGACAGTGAATACCCACGGGAGACCAACCGCTGGCAATGGAATTGCGGGGCGTATCCTCCAATACAGCCTGGGGCGCGTCAAAGCCGTTGTATAAACCAAAGAATGATTCCCGGTCAGTGTCAAACCCTGCTGTGGGGGCGTTAACGGCATAAACCGCATAATGGTTTCGCCGTTCCCGGTATTCGGTTTTATGATAGATGGCGCTTTTCTCCACCTCTACTTCCCCGGTGGAATAGTTGCGCTGAAAATTTGCATTGTCATCATAAGCGTTCCATAGGCAAAACTCCACAAATCCGTACAGGCTAACAGACTTGCCTGTGCCGGACTGGTTGGTCAGAGTAACGCGAGTCACTTGTGCGGTATATCCACGGGGGACCAGGGAGGTTTGTACCACCTTCAGCCCGTTTTTCTCGGCGCTGATTATGGTATACCCAAGCCCGTGGCGGCATTCATACTCATCCAAGGGCGTTTTGACCGGCATCCAGCCGGGTGTAAAGACAGTGTCGCCGTCCTTTACATAAAAATAATGGCCGCCCGCGTCTTGGGGAACGTTGTTATAGCGGTAACGGGTCAAGCGCAAAAGTCTGGCGTCCTTATAAAAGTTATACCCTCCGGAGGTGTTGGATATCAAAGAAAAAAAGTCCTCGCTCCCCAGATAGTTGATCCAGGGATAAGGTGTGTCCGGCCTAGTGATTACGTATTCCTTCCGGGCATCGTCAAAAAAACCATAGGTCATGGCAAGGGCACCTCCACACATAAAAGGGTTACATTACGAAAACGGTTTAGATAATTGTTCCTGTACAGGGCGAGCACATATATGTATCATAACGCCAAAATCAAACGAACACAAGGGGTCGCGCGATAATTATTTCTTTTTTTCGGGCTGAAGCTAGAGAAAGGCTGGCAAATATCGAAAACGTATTCGAAAAAGGGCGTGAAAATGGAGAATATGGCCAAATTGCGGGAGATATAGTGTTTTGCATGTCTTTTCTATACAAAACATATAATGGTAGGATTGTTTTATTTGGCAAATATTCTCCCAATAGGCAACAAAATTTTCAAAAGGGGTATTGCCAAACGGGTTAAGTTGGCGTATACTTGCACTACGAAAACGTTTTAGTCAAGTTTCAAAGAACGAATGCACCAATCACTTTGGTGAATGAACCCATGAAAAAGGCGGCGCAAAGATGGCCATTACCATTAAGGAATTATCCGTTAAATGCGGCTTATCCGTTTCTACCGTATCCAAAGCGCTCAACGGTTACAGCGATGTTAGCGAAGAAACCAGAGAACTGGTGCGCTGTGCGGCTAGGGAGATCGGCTATTATCCCAATTCCCTGGCCAGAGCGCTGAAGACCAACAAAACCTATAACCTGGGCGTTTTGTTTGTGGACGATAACGAAAGCGGGCTGACCCATAATTACTTTGCTTCCGTGCTGGACAGCTTCAAGGTGGAAGCCGAACGCCGGGG
This sequence comes from Bacillota bacterium, assembly GCA_023392515.1. GTDB lineage: Bacteria > Bacillota > Clostridia > Christensenellales > Aristaeellaceae > JAEVYX01. The sequence goes on from JAEVYX010000033.1 coordinate 24,652, forward strand.
GTATGACATCACCTTTATCAACCACAACATCGGCAAAACGAAAATGACATATTTGGAGCATTGCCGTTATCGTAATGTGGACGGCGTATGCTTGGCCTGTGTGGACTTCCTGGCCCCTGAGGTATTGGAACTGGTCAACGGCGACATTCCTGTAGTAACCATTGACCACCTTTTCAACAACCGCACCTGTATTCAGTCTGAAAACAGAACCGGCATGCAGGAACTTGTACGGTATGTGCATGGTATGGGTCACCGGCGCATCGCCTATGTATACGGCAATAAATCCGCCGTTACTGAAACCCGTGTAACCAGCTTTTTGCGTACCATGGGGGAGCTGGGCCTGCCTGTCCCGCCGGAATATTTGCAGGAAAGCCTGTATCACGATCCGGCGGCCACCCTTCGGGCAGTGCGGAAGATTCTTGAAGCGCCCCAAAGACCCACCTGCATCCTCATGCCTGACGATTACTCCGCGCTGGGCGGCATCGAAGCCATCGGCGCGGCAGGGTTGCGTATCCCGTATGATATTTCCATCGCCGGATATGACGGAATCCGGCTAATGCAGATGCTGACCCCGAAGCTTACCACCATCCAGCAGGATACCCTCATGATCGGCCGGGAGGCCGCCGCCCAGTTGGTGCATCTCATCGAACGGCCACGAACCACCTATGCTGAAATCGTCAACGTTCCCTGCAGGCTCATGCCCGGAGATTCCGTCAGATGTCTCAATGTGCAGGAGATTGCCCAATAAGTGTCGATTATCCCGGACTTTTTCCGGGGTATCAATAAAAAAGGAGGCTCCATCCATGAAAAAGTTTGTCGCACTGGTCTTGGCCGTTTTGATGACGGTCAGCTCCATGGCCGCACTGGCAGAATTTGCTGTGCCCGCCACCGGAGAAAAATTCATCATCTATGCATGGAATGAAGAATTCAAAGGCATGCTGCAAAACTACTATCTGGTAGATGCCGGATGCGCAACCGAAGAAGTCAAGGATGCTGCTGGTAATGTTACCGGCGTCCGCGCCAAGGCGAATGACGACGGTACCTTCACCCTGCCCAATGGCGACATCATCGAGTTCGTCATTAACCCCAACGACAACGGCGTTTACCAGCAGAAGCTGGATGCCGCGCTGGATGCAGGCGAACAAATCGACATGTTCCTTATCGAGGCGGACTATGCCAAGAAGTATGTGAACACTGAGTATACCCGCCCCTTGGCGGATGTGGGCATCACCGAAGAAGCCATGGCCAAACAGTATCCCTACACCATCGACGTGGCTCGCGATGCAAGCGGCGTTGTAAAGGGCACCTCCTGGCAGGCAGCCCCCGGCTTGTTCATGTATCGGCGCTCCCTGGCTGAAAAGTACCTGGGTGTGAAGACTCCCGAAGAAATGCAGGAAATGGTCAAGGATTGGGATACCTTCATTGACACCGCCCGCAAAGTCAATGAAACTTCCGCCGGCGCCACCAAGCTGATCCCCTCCACCAACGACGTGTGGCAGGTTGTCCGCACTGTGCGCAAGGCTCCCTGGGTGGATGACAGCCTGAATCTCTCCATTGACGATCAGGTGAAATGGTACTTCGATTTCTCCAAGACCCTGAACGATGAAAACCTCACCGCTTCCGCAGTACCGTGGTCCGAAGCCTGGAACGCCGGCATCGGCAATGACAGCATCATGGGCTACTTCTTCTCCACCTGGGGCATTCAGTGGACCATGGTTGGCGCGTCCGGCGGCTCCAAGCCCGGCGAAGGCACCTATGGCGACTGGGCAGCCGTGAATGGCCCGCAGCCCTACTACTGGGGCGGCACCTGGCTCGTTTCTTCCAAAACCTGCAAAAACGACGCGCTGTGCAAGGATATCATGGAATACTTCACCGTCAACAGCGAATCCATGAAGAAGTATTGCCTGGGCTCCAAGGACTATGTCAACAACACCGAAGCCATCCAGCAGATTATCGATGCCGGCTTCTCCTTCGACTTCCTGGGCGGTCAGGATCACTACTCCCTGTTCCAGGCGGTAACCCCCTTGATCGACACCTCCACCATGAGCGCTTATGACCAGTTCATCAACATCGAAATGGATGAGCAGGTTCAGGCTTACTCCAAGGGCGAAAAGGACTATGACGCCGCTATCGCTGATTTCAAAGCGAGCGTGGTTGACCTGTTCCCCGAAATCACCGCGGAGTAATAAGTTTGATACTTAGGTTCTGAAGGCCCTATAAGCCAACGGCAGGGCAGGCCCCCGGGCCTGCCCTCCGGAGGCGCTTGGAACTAATCAATTCAGCGGCGCTTGTTTGCCGCAGACGGGACAGACCTTCAAAGCCGTGATGCCACAATGCGCAGCAAGGAGCGTGATCGGGTTGAACGCCAATCCAGCCAAGCGAACGGGGAAACCTGCCTCAAAAAGCGTGCTTCGCAGCAGCGTGAATTACAGCCGGTACGGCTACTTTTTCATTTTGCCCTTTTTTGTGGCGTATGCGGTATTCCAACTATATCCGTTGATCAATACCATTTATCTGGCGTTTCAAAAATATATGAAAACTGCGGCCGGCAAGGTGGTCGGCCCTGATTTTATCGGGCTTAGCAACTTTGTAAACATATTAACCAAAGGTGCCACGATCCAGGTGTTTGAAAACACCTCCATCATGTGGATTGTCAACTTCATTCCGCAAATTCTGCTGGCGCTTCTCTTGGCCAAGTGGTTTACCGATACGCGCATGAAAATACGCGGGCAGGGAGCCATTAAAGTCATGGTCTACATGCCCAACATTATTACTGCGGCCAGCATATCTGTTTTGTTCTTTTCCCTGTTTGCCTACCCCCAGGGCCCGGTGAACCATCTGATGGCGGAGCTGGGCATCATCGATAAAACGGTTTACAGCAATTCCGGTTCCGCTGCCACCGTTGCCGTCAATTTTTTGAATAACGGCTGGCAAACCCGTATGATCGTCGCCTTTATCAACTTCTGGATGTGGTATGGCCACACTATGATCGTGCTGATTGCGGGCATCCTGGGCATTCCACCCTCCTTTTATGAGGCGGCCCAGGTGGACGGGGCATCACCCAACCAAATTTTCAAGCTGATAACGCTGCCCCTCATCAAGCCCATTATGTTATATACACTGGTCACCTCCCTGATTGGCGGCATGCAAATGTACGATGTGCCCGCCATGATCATCCGCCAAGGCTCTCCGGCCAACAGCATGACCCAATCCGTAACCATGTACATCCTGCAACTATCCCTGGCCGGCACCAAGGATTATGGCCGGGCTGCTGCGGTATCCGTGCTGCTTTTCCTGACGACAGCGGTATGCAGCGTTATCCTGTTCCGAATGATGCGGGATAAGGATGCTATTGCGGAAAAGAAGCTGCAAAAGGCCTCTGAAAAAGCGGCTGTGAGGAGGGTGCGGGCATGAACGCGAATTATACACTGCGCCTGACGGGTAAAAAGATTGTCGTTTATACTGTTTGCGCATGCCTTTGCGCGCTGAGCCTGTTTCCATTTTGGATTATGTTTGTCAACGCATCCCGGGAATCCAACGATATCATCTCCAACTTTTCCGTAATCCCGGGCAGCTACTTCGGCCAGAACCTGAAAACCCTGTACCAGCGCCAGAGCTTTGATATCGTGGGCGGCATGTGGAATTCCTTCCAGATTTCCAGTGTGGCCACCATCTTGGCTGTTTACATTTCCACCCTGACGGCTTATGGGCTGGTCGTTTACAATTACAAACTGCGAACGCCTGCCTTTACGTTTATCATGGTGGTTTTGATGATTCCCACCCAGGTGAGCGCCGTTGGTTTCTTCACCTTTATGTATCAACTAGGGCTGAATAATACCTACATACCGCTGATGCTTCCGGCGGCCGCGTCCCCGGCGGTGGTATTCTTTATGCGCCAGTACATGCTGGGCGCATTGCCGCTGGAAATTGTGGAGGCAGCCCGGATCGATGGTTCGACGGAGTTTTCCACCTTCAACCGTATCGCGCTGCCCATCATGAAGCCTGCACTGGCTACCCAGGCTATCTTTATTTTCATAGCCAATTGGAACAGACTCTTTGAGCCATCTATGATCATCACCAGCATGAACAAGTATACTTTGCCCATGATGGTGGAATTGCTCAAGAGTGACCGGTTCCGCACCGACTACGGCACGGTCTATATGGGCTTGGCCCTCACAGTGCTGCCACTGTTTGTGGTATACTTCCTGCTATCCAAATATATCATCCGGGGCGTTGCTATGGGCGGCGTGAAGGAATAAGAAAAGGTTGTTTGAAGCATGGGCTTTTCTAAAGATTTTATATGGGGTGCGGCCACCGCGGCTTATCAAATTGAAGGTGCTGCCCGAGCGGATGGCAAAGGCCTCAATGTGTGGGATGCTTTTAGCCGGGAGCCTGGCCGGGTCTTTCAGGGGCACACGGGGGATGTGGCCTGTGACCACTACCACCTGTTCCGGGAGGACTGCAAGCTTATGGCCTCCCTGGGCGTGAAGCACTACAGGTTTTCTATCAACTGGCCCAGAATTCTGCCGGAAGGCACCGGCGCGGTCAATGAAAAGGGAATCGCTTTTTATAACAATCTGATTGACTGCCTGCTGGAATATGGCATTACCCCTTATGTCACGCTTTTTCATTGGGAATATCCCATCGCACTGCAGCAAAAGGGCGCGTGGGAAAATGCGGACAGCGTTCAATGGTTTATGGCTTATGTGGAAACGGTGGCAAAGGTTTTTGGAGACCGGGTGAAAAACTTTTTCACTTTTAACGAGCCTCAATGCTTTATCGGCCTTGGGTATGGCAGCGGCGAGCACGCGCCGGGGCTGCAGTTGCCCCTTCGCAGTACCGTACGCATGAGCCATCATGTCATGGTGGCCCACGGACTGGCGGTGAAGACGCTTCGGGCGTTGGTTCCCGACTGCCGCATTGGATATGTGCCCTGCTCTAATCCTGTCTACCCTGCAACTGAAAAGCCGGAGGATATTCTGGCATCAAAAGAAGCCTATTTTCGCATGCCTGCAGACCCCAAGCTTTGGTTCTGGAACGTGACCTGGTGGAGCGATCCTGTCATGCTGGGCGTATATCCCGAGGATGGCCTTGAACTGTATGGGAAATACCTGCCCCGTGGTTTTGAAAAGGACTTGTCCACCATCTGCCAGCCTATCGATTGGTACGGGCAGAATATCTACAACGGCAGCATGGTTCGCGCAGGGGAAAATGGACCTGAAAAGGTCGACTTCCCCCAAGGCTATGCCAAAACGGGCATGAACTGGCCCGTTACGCCCGATTGCCTGTACTGGGGCCCGAAGTTCCTGTACGAACGGTATCAAACGCCCATCTTGATTGCGGAAAATGGCATGTCGAACCTGGATACCGTCTCGTTGGATGGAAAAGTGCACGATCCGAGCCGGATAGACTATCTCCACCGGTACCTGCTGGCGCTTAGCCGGGCGGCGGAGGAAGGCGTTTCTGTCGCGGGATACTTCCACTGGAGCTTTATGGATAACTTTGAATGGGCCATGGGGTATAACGACCGGTTCGGCCAGGTGTATGTGGATTTCGCCACGCAAAAGCGCATTCCGAAGGATTCGGCTTACTGGTATAAGCAGGTCATGGAGACAAACGGGGAAAGCCTGTAGACGAATAAGAGATCCCGCTTGCATGGCGTCAAGCGGGATTTGCTTTGCTTAAATTCTTGTGCAGTACCACATTTTAAACGGGAGGAAATGAAGCGTGGGCATTTTGTCCGGCCGCGTGCATACGGGCCTTTTTGCTGAGAACATTGAAAAGATGGTGGCGTTTTATAGAGACATCCTGGGGTTTGAAACAGACTGGGACGGCGGGCCATTTGTCAGCTTTAAAGTGAATGACGGCGGACTATTTATGTTTGACAGAAAACAATTCGCCAAAGATATGAATCTGCCTTACTGTCCTCCAAATGGATTGAATCAAACAATGGAAATTGGTATTAATGTTCCGACAAAAGATGATGTGGATAACGAATACAAGCGATTATTGTCTCTTGGGGTTCAGTCATTAACGGGAGAGCCGGTTACGCAACCGTGGGGTCAGAGGAATTTCTGGATTGCTGATCCAGAAGGAAATCTTATTGAAATAGCCTGCTGAAATGGCTGTGCATGCCGCAGTGGTTTTCGCTTATCGGGCGCTACGCTGATCTGGCTTTTCAGCATACGGGCCTAGTATAGGGGCATTCCAACTGTTTTGATTACCCTTGGCGTTATCCTCATTTACTATTCCTGTCTGACCGGCAATACTGTCTTTAAGCACCAGCGGGATTTCTCACGATGGAAAAGCTCTTTTAGAAAACTTCAAGAAAAATGGAGGACAAGTGGAGAAAAAGGCATAATGCCCCCCATAAGTTTGAATATCTAAATCAAGATTTTGTGGTTTATATACGTTTTGTGGAGAGATATCCCAGAAAACAGTAACGAGGCGGTTTGCTCTTGTACAGGGCAGGCTGCCTCTCACTATGCAGTTCTAGTATCTACCCTATTTACCAATTGACATGGAGGCAGTCAAAGAGGTTATCATCAACCAGATTACGGTTCCAATAGTCTTTTTGAAAAGTTCCCAGAGGCGGACACTGTACGTATGCTCACAGTGCCCGCTTTTTGATATCCTCGGCGGTTTGTTCCTCAAAACTTCCTATTTAAAAAATGTATGTTAACTGAACCTTTTTTTTCATTGACAAGAATGAAGAACGCTAATACATTAACTTCTGAAGCTGCTGAGAGTGAGATATCTAGGATTCACACTATACAAGTCCTCAAGATGGTGGTAATATATGGATAAATGATGCAATACAGACAGTGTTCTATCTACCGCGTCACCTAATAGGCGTAGAATTCACAACCTTGATTAAAAATAAGACATCATTTATTCATCACAGTCGCAGCAACCGTTAGTACATAGTGGCTAATTAAGCAATTCTAAAATATCGGTTTTGGAGGCATGTATGAGTATTGAATTGGTAGTTGCTTTGATTGTTGCTCTATTAAGCTTTGCAGGTGCAATTATTACAGCAGCGATTTCCTATTACTCAGCAAAACATAGTCAACTGGAACTTGATAAACATAAGTGGAAAGTAAGCATGTACAACGAATATATTAAAAGCATCACCTTGGCGGTACAGCCTGGCGAACAAGAGAGGGGAAGTATCGCTTATGCTAGCGCTCACAATCAAGTAATGTTAATTGCAAGTCCAGATATGGCAAAAGCTGCACTTGATCTTTTTGTTTTCATCCGAGACAACACAGCGCAAAAGAAAACATTTATAGCTAGTCTTGAAAGCAAGCCCCCTGAGCTTACACAAGCAGACAAAATCAAAATAACCACATTTCTCAAGAATGAAAATGATAAGAGCGATGAACTCGTCACCGCGATATATCGTGCAATGAGAGAGGACCTTTTTGGGAAAGAAGCGAATAGTGGTTATCCCGACGTTCAACTTGCAAGTGCGCCTGAGAGACAAACAACATTCGTGACATAGGATGTATACCACTTGTAATGGCTATAGATGATAGGGTGGTAAACGATACATCGGCACAATCATCCAATTTATGAGGTAGGATTCCAAATACCGCCATTGTCGCGGTGCCAATCGCCGTTCTGAGCTGGCACAGAGCCTGCTTTGTTCGCTATTTGGGCGCACTGCGCCCGCCCGAAAGCAGTTCCCATTTAGAAGGTATGCTCCTCGCTTTTTCGTCTACCCCAGAAACCTGCGAATAGCCTTCTCTTGGGCCTCGGGATTCAATACTTTTATCTGCCGTGTAATTGCCTCTCTTGCTTCGTCCTTGGACAGAGCTGCCGCAGCCTTCGTGATATCAGGGCCCCAGAAGGTTTCTGTAGTGCAAAAGGTGGTTACCGGCCAGCCGTAGGGCAGGTTGTCTTTGGAAAGTTTCATGGTTTGGCCGCTGATGGTCAGATACATGCTGGTTTGCAGCCGCGCGAGGGCGGTTTCCAGGCCTTTGTCCGAAACAACAGCTTTGATTTCATGAAGGGCTGCTTCGCCTTTTTCTTCAACCAAGCCGTAGATCTGCTTTTCAAGATGGGTTACCCGGCCCTCCTGGTACATGTCCTGAAGGGCAGCACCGCTCCTGCGCAAGGCGATAAAATACGGGGCCCATTCCCGGGTGAGATACCCACCCTTTTGAAGAAAAATCTTGCCGTATCCGATGCGTTCCTTTTCTGATAACACCCGCATGCGATAGGTCCAGGGGTCGGTTTCTGCATCCCCGGTGTGCCACTGAATGTTCGGTGCAAAGCAGTCGCACAGCGTGAAAATGCCTTCGCCGTTTTCCCCGCCCATGGAAAAGCCGGCAAGCCGGAGGGCTTTTACAAAATCAGCATAATTGTGAATGGCGGGAAATGTCATAGGGCACCACCTTCCTGCTCATTAATCCGCCCGAAGGCACGCAAAAACTGCACATTTCTCAGCATCACATCCGATTTCCACCAGTTCTCACTGATGGCAAATTCTCTTTCATAACCTGCCCAGCGCCAGGGAATACTCCAGACTCCCTCGCTGTTGCGGGTTTCACAAAGCCAGTCCAGTTCCTTTTCCACCAGATCCTTATGCCCTTGATAGAGGGGATGGGAGGGGCTATCTATGAAAAAGGATGGGCGGCAGCTGTATCCGCCCCAGGATTCCGCATCCTTGTGCAAAAGCGCATTGGCCTGATGCAGGGCTTTCTTCTCCATTTCAGAATAGGGGAAATCATGTTGGCATCCAGCCTTTTGCATCCACTGCAGAAGGGTGAATACACAGGCCAGGGGGTGCATTTCGATTTCGGGGTTTTCTAGAAAAGCCGCACATAATTCCTGGGCGAGGGCTATTGCTCTATCATGCTCCGCAGTCCCTGCGGGGATGAAATAGAGCAGGAACCCTGCCAGAATGGCGGTGGGATTGAATTCACTGCGGGCACGACTGCTGGAATCCGTATGCCACCAGGGGGCATGGGGGAAATCGTTGTTGGAGGGGATCGCATTTTCCCAGCGTCCCTGCACAAAGTGCTCCCTGCTTTGCAGGTAACGAAGGAGGCCTTTTACAACGGCATGTTCTTTGTCTTGAAAACCAATCTCCCACAGGATATTGACCGCCGTACCGCATTGAATGGGTGCGGAAGGAGGGTTCCAGCAATCCGCTTCCAATGCGCTGCCAAAGCCACCATCCGCATTCTGGTAGGCGGCTAAAGCTTTTATTACCGGTTCAGCGCTATAACCCTCCATGTGGTATTGCCAGCGGGCAAGGTCCAGCGGCCGGGCATTTCTATATACAAAGCGGCGGATTTCTTCCATATCCGGCTTTATCAAAGCCATTCCGATCATTCCTTTCGTTTGTATAGCATAAGGACACGTGGGGTAACATTTCTTTGAGTATACGGAACCTGCTTTTTCCTGTCAATGAAGCGGGGCTCAATTCCACACATTTTCGGATAAAATCATCCGCCTGGAAAGAACTGGACATGCAATACCGCCCATGATATAATCATTTTAATCGTTTTAGAATGGCAAAGGAGAGAGCTATATGAGTTTAAAACAGTATGAGTTTTGGTTCGTTGCGGGTACCCAACTGCTCTACGGCCCTCAAACCATTGGCGAGGTAGAACGCCACTGCCGTATCATGGCCCAGGGCTGGAACAGCGATCCTGAAATCGTTGGCACGGTTGTTTTCAAGGGCGCAGTGACTGATTCCAAGTCTATTACCGATGTGCTGCTGGCCGCTAACAGCGCTCCGGAATGCGCCGGAGTTATTGCATGGATGCATACATTCTCCCCCAGTAAAATGTGGATTACCGGGCTGAGCCGCCTGCAAAAGCCCTATCTGCACCTCAATACCCAGTTCAACCGGGATATTCCCTGGAACGATATCGACATGGATTTCATGAATACCAACCAGTCTGCTCACGGCGACCGGGAACACGGCTTTATTGGCGCAAGGCTGCGCCTGCCAAGAAAGGTCATCGCCGGGCATTGGGAAGATGGGAAAGTCCGCTCCCGCATGGGCCGATGGATGCGTGCCGCCGTTGGCGTATATGAGTCACGGTGCTTAAAGGTCTGCCGCTTTGGTGATAACATGCGGGATGTAGCCGTCACCGAAGGGGACAAGGTGGAGGCCGAGCTGAAGCTGGGCTGGTCCGTGAACACCTATGGCATTGGCGACCTCATTGAAAGAATGGATAAGGTGACCGAGGCGCAAGTGGATGCGAAAATGGCTGAGTACAAAGAAAAATACGATATCAATACCGATAACGTAGCGGCTGTGCGATACCAGGCCAGGCAGGAGGTGGCGATGCGCGCCTTCCTGGATGAGGGCGGATTCGGCGCGTTCACCGACACCTTCCAGGACTTGCAGCAAATGCGCCAGCTTCCCGGTCTGGCTACCCAAAACCTCATGAAGGACGGCTTTGGCTTTGGCGCGGAGGGGGATTGGAAAATTGCCGCGCTGGGCAGGGTGATGAAGGTTATGGCCCAGGGCCTCCCCGGCGGCACGGCGTTTATGGAGGATTACTCCTACCATATGGACCCGGAAAACGAGGGCATCCTGGGCGCACATATGCTGGAGGTGGACCCGGACATCGCTGCCGACCGGCCTATGATAGAGGTTCATACCATGAACATCGGCGATCGGGAACCCCCTGCCCGGCTGACTTTCGCCACAGGTGACGGCCCGGCCATCGTGGCCACCTTGGTGGATATGGGCGACCGCTTCCGTATGATCGTCAATGACATCGAAGCCCGCAGCCCCTATCATGATATGCCCAAGCTTCCCGTAGCCCAGGTGATGTGGAAACCCCTGCCGGATTTAAGCACCTCCGCCGAAGCCTGGATCATTGCGGGCGGAGCGCACCACACGGTACTCAGCTATCAGTTGGACGCCGAATACCTGCGGGATTTTTGCGAGATGCTGGGCATTGAATTTATCCATATCGGGAAGGAGACTACCATTCCTCAACTTTCCAAGGAACTGATCTGGAATGACGTGGTGTGGAAGTTGAAGTAAACTGAATCGTTTTTAAGAGCGCATGGGGAGGGCTCCCTTTTCAAAAGGAGCCCTCCCTGCTTGTTTTTGTTCACCTTACTTTTCCTTTATTTATGTGCATTGCATTTATATGGTTCTTCTTGTTATAATAAAGGCAGCTTTTTGTGACCGTTCTTTTTTGCATACAGTTTCATACCCAAGGGGGGGATATTGATGCGCCGGATTCTATTGGCCGTTCTCATTCTGGCCGCTGCCATTTTGCAGGGAAGCTGTGCCCCATCTGCCCAAACCTCTGCCGATCCGCCAGGAAATACGGTGCTTTTGGGTTATGCCCAACTGGGCTCGGAAAGTGCCTGGCGCATTGGAAACAGCCAGTCTATCAAGGATGCGGCCAAAAATGCGGGCATCCAGCTCATGTTTGAAAACGCGGAACAAAGTCAGGAAAAGCAGATCAAAGCCATCCGCTCCTTTATTGCCTATCAGGTGGATGTGATTGCTTTTTCACCCATTGTGGAGGATGGATGGGATAACGTGCTTCGGGAGGCCAAAGAGGCGGGTATTCCCGTTTTGCTGGTGGACCGGTACATCAACACCGCCGACGAAAGCTTATATATAGGGTTTGTGGGCTCTGATTTTTATGAGGAAGGACGGTCTGCCGGAACCTTCCTGAAAAAGCGTGCCCAGGGTATGGATTCTGTAAAGATTGTGGAAATCGCGGGTACGGAAGATTCCTCACCCATGCGCCAAAGGGGCCTGGGCTTCCGGGATGTGCTGGGGGAAGACTCCGCCTATGATATTCTGGAGACTATTTCCGGTGACTTTTTGCGTTCCAAGGGCAAGGAATGCATGGAATATCTGCTCCAAAAACACCCCCATATCGATGTGCTGTACTCCCATAACGACGCCATGACGCTGGGGGCCATCGAAGCCATAGAGACGGCAGGGTATGTGCCCGGCAAGGATATTCTGATTATCACGGTGGATGGAGAGCAGAAGGCCATTGATTTGCTCAAAGCAGGAAAAATCAATTGTGTGGTGGAATGCACCCCCATGCTGGGGGATATTGTGATGGAGCTTACGAAAAAGCTGGCCGCCGGGGAGAAAATCGACCGCATAAGCCATTCCAAAGAGCGGGTGTTTTCCGAGTTTGATACGGATTTGGATTCACTTCCCGAAAGGGGTTATTGAGAAATGGATAACCTGACGGACCGGGTTTTGCAATGGGTTCATGTAGACAGCAGCATTGGAAAGCGGTTAAAGCTCTCATATATTGTCATCATGGGCCTGATGATGATCCCTATGCTGGCCAGCGTGGTCATGATGGCCAACTACGCCTTCCGCTACCACGGGGTCATCAGCCAAATTGAAAAGGTTTCATCCCTGCAGCCCTTGGTGGAGGAAACCATCCCGGATGAGCTTTGGAGCGTGGTTGCCGGTCGAAAAACCTTTGGGGAGGGCAGCCATTATACGCTAATTCAGGCTGTAAATGAGCAATTGGACAGCCTGATGGTGTCCAGTGTAACCCGCAACCCCATGGAACTGACCGTGGCAAGGCGTACCATGAGCACCCTGGAGGAATATGTGAACCGCATGGGACGGCAGATGGGGGAAGGCGCACCGGTCAAGGAGAATGAGGTGCTTTTGGAAGAGGTGCGCAGCGTGTCCGCATTGGTGGGGGACATGCTGGAGGACTTTATCGCCCTGGAGATCAGGGCCGCCACGGAAACCAGCACTCACCTGCAAAACATGCTGCAATTTATTCTGGTGGCGGAACTGCTTCTAATATTGCTAACCATTTTGTTTGCCATGCTGGCACAAGCCTCTCTTTCCCAGTCCATCCGCCAGCCCATTGCCCAGTTGGAGGACTTTGCCGGAAGCCTGGCTGGGGGAAATCTTCTGGCCCGGGCACCCACCACGGGGGTGACGGAATTAGTATCCCTCACCGCCAGCCTCAACATTATGGCGGGGAAACTGCAGGATCTGATCGACGAAAACAAGCGTGAGCAGGAAAATCTAAAAAAAAGCGAACTGCGAACACTGCAAGCCCAAATCGCTCCCCATTTTTTATATAACACACTGGACGCCATCGTATGGCTGGCGGAATCCAGGCGCACCGCGGAGGTAATTCAAATCACCCAGGCCCTTTCAGACTTTTTCCGCATTTCTTTAAGCCAAGGGCGAGACTGGATACCCCTAAGCGAAGAGGTCCGTCATCTGCAGGGATACCTTACCATTCAAAAAATCCGCTACCGAGATATTCTGGATTATTCTATTCAAATCCCCGAGGAACTGTATGACCTGCAAATATTAAAACTGGTGATCCAACCGTTGGTGGAAAACGCTATTTACCATGGTATCAAGCACCGCAGGGGGAAGGGCCTGGTGGAAATAGAGGGCCACCGGGATGGGGATGATCTGTATTTTCAAGTGCGGGATAACGGTGTGGGCATGACGCCGGAGCGTCTTTCGGAAATTTGCGATTGTCTAGCAGAGGAGGATTCCTCGGAGATGGAAAGCGTGGGGTACGGCCTTTGCAACGTGAACAAGCGCCTGCAATTGTATTACAGCCCGCCCCGGTGTTTGCATATCGAAAGCGGCAGCCACGGCACCACGGTATCCTTTTCGGTGCCAGTAAGGAGACAGGAGAATGTATAAGGTATTCCTTGTGGATGATGAAATCGTCATCAGGGAAGGCATCCGCAACAACTTTCCCTGGGAAGAAAGCGATTTTGTATTGGCCGGGGAGGCACCTGATGGAGAAATGGCCCTGAGTATGCTCCAGGACATCAAACCCGATATCCTGCTTACTGATATCAAAATGCCCTTTATGGATGGGTTGAGCCTGTGCCGCACAGTCACGCAAACCATGCCCTGGACACAGGTGGTGATTTTAAGCGGTTATGATGAGTTCGCCTATGCCAGGGAGGCAATTTCCCTGGGTGTGAAGGACTACCTGTTAAAGCCCGTCAACGCCCAGGAGCTTTTGGAGGTCCTCAACCGCATTGCCGGGCGTATCCGGGAGGAGAAAAAGCAACAAGCCGACTTGCGCCTCTTAAAGGAGCAGTTCGCCTCCAGCAGCCGATATCTGCAGGAAAACCTGCTGCGGGAATTGTTCAGCGGTTCCTTTGGCAAAAGCGACACGGCAAGCCTTCTGGAACGTTCCCGAAAGCTGCACATGAGCCTTACCGCTGCCTGCTACCTGGTGATGCTCATCGCCCCGGAGTATAGCAACCACCAGTATGAGGAATCCATTTCCGTCCAGGGCGCGCTGCAAAGGCTGTGCGATGGCAGCGGCGGCGCGGTGTACACCTGCGAGGCAGGCGGCTTTTCACTTCTGTTGGTGTTGGGGGACAACGAGGAGGATTTGGAGGAGCGGGCCTACGGCTTTGCCCAGGCGGCTTCCTATGGCATTGAGCGCAGCGTAGGCATTTGCGCAAAGGCGGGTATCGGCTCCACGGTGAACTGCCTGTGGGAAGCGCCCCAATCCTTTTCCGCAGCCCAAATGGTATTGCGTACCATGGGCACTTATCAGGGGGAAAACAGCCAGCGCAGGATTATGGGCATCGGGGATGTGGGCATTCCTCAGGGCTTGTCCCTTTTAAACCTGGATGTAGCACCCATTTCCACCCAACTTCAGTATGCCACCAAGGAGGATTTGGATGGTATATTGAACCGCTATGTCTCCTCCCTAGGGGATATGGCCTCTCGCTCGCTGATGATGGCCAATTACGTTTATGTGGAGATTCTTTTGGCGGCCTCCCGCATCATCAAGGAAAACGGCGGCACACCCCAGGAGGTGTTGCCCAAGGCCTTGCAAAAGCAGGAGGCTGCGGCGGGGATGCACTCGGTGGACGATGTCCTGCCCCAGGCCAAGGAAATCCTTTCCTGCGCCATTGCTTATAGGGACCGGCAAAGCGCCACCCGCTACTCCATGGTTATCCGCAAGGCCCAAGCCTATTTATGTGAACAGTATCAAAACCCCAATATCAATTTGAAGGATGTGGCCTCCTATGTGGCGCTGAGCAACAACCATTTTTGCACGGTGTTTTCCCAGGAGATGGGCGTCACTTTTACAGAATATCTGACCGGCCTACGCTTAAACCGGGCCAAGGAGCTTTTGCGCACTACATCCTTGCGCTCCTCGGATATCACTTACCAGGTAGGTTACAATGACCCCCATTATTTCAGCTATCTGTTTAAAAAAAATACGGGCATGACGCCCAGGGACTACAGGAGAGAGAACCAGGAGGAAGGGTAATGGCAGGTTACTCATCAGAATTTGCAAACCAGCATCCAGTTCAATGATTGAAAAATCCTAGGGAGGCATTTATGAAGATAAGACCTTATCAGAAAGATATTGACAAAGATGGCATCGTGAAATTGATGAAGAGCGAAGGGGAAGATTGGGCCTGTTATTCTGCCGATGAGGTCTTGGTAAAATATATGTCGGCACTGGAAAGTGCGATTACCTATGTGGCATATGAAGGGAATGTCCTGTGCGGATATTCCCGTTCACTGGACGATTGCGGCTTTTACATCTACATCTGCGATCTTTTGGTAATGGCTGAATACAGGGGAAGAAACATAGGGCAGAAATTGATGGAAATCATCTATCGTGATTACCCGGATCGCATTGTATATGTTATGTCAGGCGCTGATGGATATTATCAGAAACTGGGGTATAGCAAGGTGGGATCCATTTTTCAAGTATCAAACCCGAGCGGGAAGTAGTTACATCAAAATGAAAAGGTGATGGACATGAACATCCTGATAAGTGCCTGCCTGTTGGGCGTGCATTGCAGATATGACGGCAGCGGAAAGCCGGACAAAAGCATTGAAAAACTTATGGAAAAGCACCATCTCATTCCCGTATGCCCGGAAATCCTGGGTGGCATGCAGACACCCAGAGAACCTTCCGAGCGATTAGGGGATCAGGTGGTTTCCAAGTCCGGTGCCGATGTGACGGACTGTTTCCAGAGAGGGGCCAAAGAAACGCTGTTCCTCGCAAAGCTGTACGGCTGCAGGTACGCAATCTTGAAAGAACGCAGTCCCTCCTGCGGCTATGGCCAAATCTATGACGGCACGTTTTCGGGCACGCTGACGGAACGGAGCGGCGTCGCTGCGGAATTGCTGGCCGCAAATGGCATTACGGTATTAGGTGAATCGCAGATTGATATGCTTTTTCAAACGGAATGACTATAAATCCGAAGCCAGCGACATGCGCGGTGGCTTCGGAAGCCTTGTACAGCAAGGTTTCCTTACAGCCTTCATCGCACGTAGAGCATAGCTCGCAGGTGAAGGGTGCTGACTTGAAAAAGAGGCGCAGCCACTTTTTCGACACGCTGGGGCGGCTTCGGCCGCCTTTTTTGTTTGGGATGCAATTATGTTTTTGCTAATATGCGGTTATATGTGTTGACAATGAATCACGATAAGATTAGAATAAAATCGAAATACGAAAACGAATTTCGATAACGAATCACGATAAAACAAGCCGATACGATAGGAGGCATTTTCATGACTGAGTATGTAAGCAGAAGGTTGTTTCAGGGGTTTATTTGCTTGCACATATTGCATCATGCAGCAAAGGAACCTTTTTTTGGCGGATGGATGATAGAGGAATTGTCCGAGCATGGTTATAAGTTAAGCCCCGGAACGTTATATCCCATACTTCACAGCTTGGAGCAGGAAGGGCTGTTAACACACAAAAATGAGAAAGCATCCGGCAAGGTGCGCAAATATTACACCATTACCGAGTTGGGCAAGGCAGCGCTGCGTGAGTCCAAACATTATTTGGCGGAGTTGGCAGGGGAAATTAACGCAAAGGAGGATAAGTGAATGTTTGAATTTATTGATGTCAAGTTTAAGGGTATATTGGATATCCCAGCACTTACGATAGGCGGCTTTGGTATTACAACAATCAAGGGGCCTAGCGGCAGCGGTAAGTCAACATTACTAAAGCTGTTGAACAAGCTGTATTCACCTACTGAAGGACGCATTTTGTTTGAAAGAGTGGATCTAACCGAGTTGAACACCATACAGCATCGCAGAAAGGTTATCATGCTCTCGCAAAATGCCGTAATGTTTCAGGGAACAATCCGCGATAACATGCTGGCCGGTTTGAAATTTCAAAAAAGAGAATTGCCAGGTGATGAGCGGCTGTTGGAACTGATGGACCGCCTGAAATTGAACAATGGACTTGATCAGCCGGCGGAATCCCTTTCCGGTGGTGAGAAGCAAAGGGTGGCGCTGGCAAGGGTAATGCTTCTTGAGCCAGATATCTATCTTTTGGATGAACCCTCCTCTGCACTGGATGAGGATACGGCGCAATTGATCATTCACATGCTCTCGGAACATGTTCGTGAAGGGCGAAGATCACTCATCATGGTGACGCATTCAAAGGCAATCGCCCAGCGCTATTCGAATGTTATTGTCGAGGTTGTTGGCGGCAAGTGCGTTAATAGGGAGGAAGTGCTATGAAGGGCATTATAAACTTGACTGTATTGCAAATTGCTTTTGCCTACATTTTTGTGCTGATCGTTTTGGCCATTGTTCGGATTCGGGGCATCAAGCGCGAAAAGGAGATTATCATCTCATCCGTAAGAATGACGCTGCAGCTCATATTGGTCGGATATGCCTTGGTTTACATTTTCGATCATCCGAATCCGCTTTTGACAATTCTGATTATTGCCCTCATGGAAGCATTTTCAATTTATACGGTCTTTAAAAAATTCAAAAAGCGTCTATCCATAAGGCTCAAGCGGGTTATTGCATTCTCCATGTGTACAGGAACGCTATCCTGCCTTCTCTTTTTCTTGCTTGTCGTCATCCGGATTACACCCTGGTATGACCCCCAATATTTTATTCCCATCGCGGGCATGATTGTGGGAAACTCTATGACTGGCATTTCCTTGGGTGTAAAATCCCTGCTCGATGGTATGACAACGCACCGAGTCTTGGTAGAGGAAGCGCTGACGCTTGGCGCGACACCCTACGAAGCGTCGAAGGAAATTGTTAATAATACGTTTGATGCCGCGATATTGCCAACCATAAATTCCATGGTGGGCATGGGGATCGTATTTCTGCCGGGGATGATGACGGGGCAGATCCTGTCTGGCACCTTGCCTACAACGGCAATTGCATATCAGATTGCTATCATGCTCGGCATTTTAGGGGCGGTTTCATTAACTGTCATTTTGATGCTGATTTTGGGGTACCGGACATTCTTTAATAAGGAAATTCAACTGTTTGAATGATAAAAGTCGGGCTGAAAGGATGAAACTTTCATGCCCTCCTTTTATGCGCGCTATATTGCGGTTCATAAACGCGATTGCTATTTCCTTTTAGACAACCCTTGATGCAAAACAAACATCCCCTTGATACCTTTACCAATTTATGTTATATTAGCGCCTGTCGGGAAGACAAATCAAACACCGGGGTGAGTCAAATGAGTTTGCCGTTTTGCATTGCTTTTGCTCCATGCATGGTCTGATATCGGGCGGTAAGTGCATGGAGCGGTAGAAATATCGCCCTTATCAGGCTTTGCATTTCTTGAATCCATTAAAGATTTTAAGGAGCAAAGCCATGAATAATCAATACAAACTCCGGGGGCTAAAAAGCTTTTTCGTCCTGTGGGGCAGTCAGGCGGTTTCTTCCCTTGGCAGCGCCATGACCAATTATGCCCTCATTATTTGGGTGTACAGGCAACGGGGTACAGTGACAAGCGTTGCGCTGCTCTCGTTTTTCACCTATCTGCCATCGATTCTGTTCTGCTTTATCGCGGGGACGCTGGCTGACAAGTGGGATAAAAAGCGGATTATGCTAGTGAGCGATTCTGTTGCCGCCATGGGCACGTTAACAGTTTTCCTTTTTTTTTCAATAGGCCGTCTGGAAATCTGGCATTTGTATGCAGTCAATTTCGTCATCAGCCTTATGAACGCATTCCAAAATCCCGCGTCTTATGTGGCGGTAAGCCTGCTTGCACCAAAAGATCAGTATGTGCGGGTTGCCGGGCTGCAGACGTTTTCCAATTCGTTGGTCACTGTTTTCACGCCCGCGCTGGCTTCCGCCGTACTCGCTTTTGCCGGGCTGAAAATGATTTTTATCATCGACCTTACGACCTTTTTCATCGCGTTTCTGGCGCTTTTGTTCTTTATTAAAATTCCTTCCGTGAAGGCGGTTGCTGAAGAAGAGAAAAGCGGATTTCTAAAAAGCTGCCTGGAAGGGCTGGGCTTTTTGCGCGCGCACAAACCGGTTTTTCAGCTTATTCTTTTCTTTTCGTTCATCAATCTCATCGCATATATGACGGGATTTGGTATTTTGCCTGCGATGATCC
>JAEVYX010000075.1 GCA_023392515.1 Bacillota bacterium
TGTGGTGCGATCGACGGGACTTGAACCCGTACCCTCTCGGACACGCCCCTCAAACGTGCGCGTATGCCAATTCCGCCACGATCGCATGTATAGCTTTTTGCCTGGTATATGGAGCCTTTACAACTCACATTCACGCAGAGGCAACGACATTTAGTATAATGGGGAAACGCTTTTCTGTCAATACTTCATGACAATTTTAAGGGCAAGATTATATCATAAAGTTTTTGGAAAACACAGCATCCTGTCATGCTGACCGATTCATTCGAAAGCGAGTGTTCATGCAACCCTGGTTTTCCTTTCCACCACAGATCAAAAAGCAAGAAATGGGCGGTTTCAAGCAAGGGGGGCGCCATGCTGCCGCAGCTTTGCGGGCCACGGCAGCAGGCGTATTCATGCAATTTACAGATAACGCTTTACGATCTGGTCGATTTTTTCTTTTTGCTCCATAGTCAGCGGCTCTACCGGCATGGAGGCGATGTCTGCACCAAAGCCCATAATGCTTCCGATATGCTTCATGGCGCTCATCCAATGTTTGCCCACAAACAGCACCTTGCGCAGACCCCATACAGCCTTTTGCAGTTCGTAGGTCTTTTTCACATCCCCGGCCTTGGCCGCATCATACATCTCCACAAACATTTTAGGGAAGAAATTGGCCAGCCCCGGCACGCAGCCCTGGGCGCCATAGATCATGGCAGCGGAGCAAAGTTCCTCCGCACCGTTGAATACGGCTACATCCCGGTCCTCCAAAAGGAAAAGGGCGCGCTGGAACTGCTCCCAATCGGCACAGCTGTCCTTGTAGGCAACCACGTTGTCGATCTGCGCGATTTCGCGGATGGTCTCGGGCTTGATCGGCGCATGGGTCATACCCGGAATATTATAGACGACAATTTCCAGCTTCGTGCTTTTCGCCACGGTTTCATAATGGCGGATGATTTCACTTTGGGCGACATTTTGCAGATAAAAAGCCGGGGTAACAACCATCACCTTGCCGCCCACCTGTTCGGCCGCTTTGATATTTTCCATTACACGCACAGTGCTGCTGTCAATCACGCCGCAAAAAACCGGTACACGGCCATCGGCATAGGTTACAGCTGCTTTTAGGGTATTCAGCCATTCATTCCGTGTGGTCATCATGGCTTCCCCGGAGCTGCCCATGGCAAAAATGCCAGATACGCCGTTTTTGATATCAAAGTCAATGAGGCGTTTAAATCCCTCTTCGTCCAGGGTCCGATCCTCCCGAAGCGGAGTAATGACCGGCGGAATAATCCCGAAATACTTTTTCTTGTTAGCAAACATTGTAATGACTCCTTTGATAAGCATTTATATTTGGATATCCTCCATGGTGGTATACATAAGCCGGGCATACTCTTCACGGTGCTGCGGAAAGTCCACCCGGTAATGCCCTCCCCGGGATTCCTTACGCCTGAGCATGGACACCACGATCAGCCTAGCCGCATCCAAAGCGTTCCGTGCCTGAAAAGCAGATTGCACGTCAGGTTTTCCAAGCCAGTCAAGCGGCTGGACCGACATTTGCGAAAGGCGCCCGGCCGCTTGAATTAACCCCGCCCCACTGCGCCTTAAAAAGCAATGGTGCTGCATGGTTTGCTTGATTTCGTGAAGGATTTCCTGAGGGCTGGCCCGGGCGGATTCGCAGTCAAACTCCTTTTCAACGCATTGACGGGCAACATCTTCCTCCACCCGAACGTGTTGCCGTTTGCTGTGAAACCCGCAGGCAGCCCTAGCAGCCAGCATGCCAAAGACCTGGGTGCCCAGGATGGCGTTGCCCCCCATCCGGTTGGAACCGTGGCACCCTCCCGCGGCTTCACCGCAGGCGTACAGGCCCGGCAAATCCGTGCTCATGTCCGGCCTTATGCGGATCCCCCCATTAAAGCCCTGGCAGAAAGGATAGATCGTCATGGGTGTAGAGGTTTCAAAGCCCACCTTCTTCAGAAATTGCCGCCAGTGTGCATAGCGCAACCCCGTAAGACGATCCGGATTGGGGGTAACGATTGCCCCAAAACCATTTCCATCCTCATGTTCCTTTACAATAGCCAGGTCGAAAAAGCGGCTGTCATCCTCCATGCAAAAAGGCCCATGCCGTGCCCGTAGCGCCACGCACTGCTCAGCCGTGACATTATGCGGCAGGTGACGATCAAGAAATGCTTCTCCCCTGCCATTGGTTAAAAGAGGCTGCTCCTGAAAAGCAAATTGGTAATAGTTAAGGCCCGCCACAGGAGCAACAGTGCCGTTAATGAACTGAATGAATTCCAGGTTGGTCATACGCGCTCCATGGCGCCCAGCCATGGCATAGGCCACGCCATACAAGGGGCCATGGGAAAAGCTATGCTGATACAGGCCTTCTCCGCCGCCTGTCGCCAGTATAACGACGGAGGCTTCCGCGAGTAGCAGCTCCCCCTTCCTGTTTACCGCCACGACACCTGCCGCTTGTCCATTGTGTTCCAGAACTGAAACAACCTGCCATTCCGTCAGCACCCGTAGCCCCTTACCATTTAGAAGAGCTTTGCGCCAGGAGCTTACGGCTGATTCCCGGTCCATAAGCACTGCGCCGCGCGCGTCCTTTCCAAAGCAGCCTACAACCCCCATATCCCGATGCGGCAGGAAGGGAAGTCCCTCCTTTTGAAGTTTTGAAAAGCAAGCTTCCGATTCCTGCACCAGCAGCCTGGCCAATTCAGGATCCATGCACGGGCCTGCAGAATCTAGAATCTGCTTGTAAAATGCTTCGGCATCCTGTTTTCCTTCTGCAAACATAATGCCCCACTCAGGCGAAAGAGGATAAAAGGTGGAACCCGATTCACCAATCTCCCCATCGCATAAAAGAAGGGTGTCACAGCCTTCCTGCCACGCGGTCAGTGCTGCCCGGATTCCCGCGCCGCCGCCGCCCACAACCAATACATCACAGCGCATTTTTGCGCTAAATGCAATCTTCATGCCCGCGTTCCTTTCCGGCCGTATTCATCACCCCTTGACAGCCCCTGCCGTCAGGCCTTCAATCAAGTAACGCTGGATGCAGCTGAACAGGATGATGACCGGCACGGTCACAATTACACCGCAGGCCATGATTCCGCCCCAATTGATGACGCCCAGGCTGCCCATCAATTGTCCGATAATAAGCTGGACGGTCATCCCCTTTTGGGAGTTGGTCAAAAACAATGCATATTGGTAATCGTTCCATGCCAGGATGAACGCATAAATGACAATAGAGACCAACCCTCCCTTGGCCAGGGGAAGCACCACCTGCCAGAAGGTGCGAAAACGGGAGCATCCGTCAATTTGCGCAGCTTCCTCCAGTTCATAGGGAATTCCCTTGAAAAAACCGCTCATCAGCCACACGCTGATAGGAATCGTGGAGGTCAGGTAAATCAGTACCAGCCCTTGGCGGGTATTCAGTATCTTGAGTGAGGCCGCCATCCGGTACCAGGGCACCATGATCACCGGCCCCTGGAACATCTGCGCCAGCAAAAGAAAGGTGATCACCAGCTGCATCCCCACAAATTTGCGCCTGCCTATGGCATAGCCGCCGGTAGCCGCAAAAAAAGTGGTAATCAGCGCCGTAATCCCGGCCACGATCAGCGAATTGTTCAAATAGGGCAGCAAATCCGGCCCGGGGCTGGGAGAAAACGCATATGCATAAGCGTCCAGCGTAACCGTTTTGGGAATAAAGGTAGGAACCAGCGCAAAAATTTCATTGGCCGGTTTTAGCGAGGAAACAATCAGCCAAAGGAATGGAAACAGCACAAAAAACATAATGGCAATGAGGCCGGCTGCCAGCAAAAGAGCGGATGCGATTTTCAATTTGCGCATGTATTATCCCAGCCTTTCCGCGCTTTTGTTATAGAATTTGAGGTAGATCACTACAAAGACCATCATCATAAGCATGGCTACAACGGACACGGTGGAACCCATGCCCATTTGGAAATCCTTAAAAGATTTGGAATAGATGTATGTAGGCAGGATGCTGGTAGCATACCCGGGGCCGCCCCCCGTCAGCACCCAGATGACTTCAAACTTCGTCCAGGATTGCACAATGCTGGTGAGTGCGGTCACCATGATAATCGGCATCAACATAGGCATCGTTATATGAAGAAATTGTTTCCACTTGCCGCAGCCATCCACATAGGCAGCTTCATAAAGATCCGCCGGAATCCCCTGCAGCCCGGCCAGGAACATAAGCGTCGCATAGGGCAACCCTTTCCATAATGAAACCAGCAGCAGAGAAAACCAGATGATGCTTTTGTTGCCCAGCCATACAAGGTCGGTGCCAAGCACATAGTTGAGAAGGCCATAATCGCCATCAAAAATCCAGCGCCAGATCAGCCCCATGATGATGACCGGCGTTACCCAGGGAACCATCATCAGTCCGCGGAATATGGGGCGGAAAGGATACTTTTTGTTGAGAACCATGGAGGCCGGTATGGCAAACAGGTATTGCAAAAATGTGGAGCCAAACACCCATAAAAGGCTGTTGGACAAAATCGGCCAGAAGTTCGAATCGCCGGTGAAGAGCTTGATGTAATTCTTCAGTCCAACAAATTTGCCGCTGCCGGCTTTGAGCATATTCAGGTCCGTAAAGCTGATGTAGATAGAGCTTATGATCGGATAAATTTGAAAAAACAGCAAATATAAAAAAGTAGGAAGTAAAAAAAGATATATGTAAGAATCTTTTTTCATTTGTGAAAACAGCTGTTTTTTCTTGAACATTACTGCACTCCCCCCAACACATATATCTTTTCTAACGGCACGGCCAGGCTCGTACCCATAAATATGTCATGTAGGCATGACTTATGTGAAAGGCAGGGCAGGCCCCCTGTAGGGTGAACCTGCCCCGCCGTGCAATAGGCCGGTTACAGAGAATCCTTCACTTCGTCAATGCCTTTTTTGATTTCATCATAGGCCTGTTCAACGGTGATTTCTCCATCGATTAATTTGACCAGCGCGCCCTGCACAACCTTTTCCATGGAGGGCTGGCCGAGAATTGCGGGCATCGGGACACCATAGGCATCCGCATTGGCCTGGAATTCTTTCATCAGGGCAATATGAGCGGCGCCAACGCCTTCGCCATACTTGGAATAGGCAATGTCGGCATACTTCACAAGGGTTTCGTCAGACACATAGTTGACGGCGGAAACGTTCATGGAGCCGGCCAATTTGCCCAAGATGGGTTCGCTCATGGCGGTTTCGATAAACGCCCAGGCAGCTTCCTTCTGGGTGGAACCTGCGATCATGGCATAGCCGTTGGTGCCGACCATCATGGCGGGCTTTTCTGCGGAGGGGCCAGCCGGCATGGGAACAGCCTTGGTGCGGCTCATGGCCTGAATGCCATGGGAGACCACGTTGCCGGTGAAGTAGGTGCCTGTGTGCATCATGCCGACGGTGCCGGCTTCCCAGGCTTTGAACAGTTCAGGATACAGCCAGGTAGATTGGGATTTGGGCATATAGGCCGACAAATCCTTGATGAACTGCAGGGTCTCAATATAGGCCTGCTTGCTTTCCTCGGAGGTATCGTTGGGGGTGATGCCGTTGGAAAGAGAAATCATCATGAAATCCCGGAAGGTGAAGCGGCCTTCCCCACCGTTGGCCATGGCATAGCCGTTTACCCCGTCCGTGCTCATGGCGGCAACAGCAGTCTTCACATCGTCCCAGGTCTTCATAGCAGTGGGGTCCACGTTGATCTTGGCGAAGAGCTCGGTATTCACCACATGAGAGTAGGGGATCAAAGACATCGGGACTGCGTACAGCTTGCCATCCACGGTGTTTTTCGTCAGACCCACCTGAGAGAACATATCCATTTTCAAAGTTTCAGAGGATTCAATGTAGCTTTGGATGGGTTCCAATGCGCCCATAGCCACGGGGTTCACTACGTCCTGAACCTGCATGACATCGGGATAGTCGCCGCTGGCGATCATGGCGGCCAGCTTGGTTTCGATGTCGGCCCAGCTCAGGAAGATATATTCCACGTTGATGCCGGGGTATTTTTCCTTGAGCGCAGCCTGGATATCGGCGGCGATTTCCTTCTCAAGGTCGGTAGTTCCAGGATACAGCACCCGCAGGTTCGCAGTTAGTTCGCTCGCCTGAGCCAAACCTATCGTGGCCGGCATTAGGGAGAGCAGCATCAGGATACACAGAGCCAGAGACAACATTCTTTTCATGTCAGGATAACCCTCCTTCTTATTTTACGCCCGGTGTTTCCGGGACAATAACAATGGTTGAAAGCCTTACACCTTAAGGCCGTTGCAGCTTTCCCGGTGGCAGATTTCAGGGCGGAATACTGTAAGATGTTCTACTGGAGCATCAGGCTTTTGAATCATTCCCAGAATCATTTGCGCCGCATGACACCCTATTTCATATTTTTTGAAGGAAACACTGGTCAGCCTTTCCGGCGGCACATCGCAAATGGTGGTGTTATCGTAGCCGATGACGCCAATGTCATCCGAAACCCGCAGGCCCATTTCATGAATGGCGTTGATTGCGCCGCAGGCCAGACGGTCGTTAAAGCAGAATACACCGTTGACATCCTTGTTCTTTTGAAGCAAATCCCGCATCATCCGGTATCCCAATTCTACGGTGCTTTGCTCCGGCACGCTGCATACCAGCCGGGGATCCAGTTCGATGCCGCTTTCCCACAGCGCGGACATATACCCATAATAGCGGGCCGTGCTGGTGTAGTATGAAAGCGGCGTCAGGTAAGCAACCTTTCGGTAGCCCCGCTCAATCAGATGCCTCGTAGCCAGAAAGCCCCCGTAATAGTTGTTGGAACAGACCAGCGGCGCATCAACCCCCTCCACCGGGCGGTTGCAAAACACGAGGGGCACAGACAATTCGGCAAGTTCCGGCAGCGTGCTGGATTGAAGTTTCTGCTCATCTACAACGGCCGGAACCATAATGATTCCGTCAATATGAGAATTGAGCAATCGCTTCAGACAAGAGCGCTGCTTGGCAAGATCGTTATCCGTATTGCAGATGACCACATTTACGTTATGGTGCTGCATTACATCCTCAATGCCGCGCAATATGCCGGGATACGTATCATGCAGGATATTTGGCACCAAGAAGCCCACGTTGAGCACATCCCGGCGGATTGATGTTTTGTCGGCGTTGAAATCCGCGGCATAGGTTCCGCTCCCTGCCACCGAATACAAATACCCGTCCGAAACCAGTTCGGTTATGGCCCTGTCGATGGTCGTGCGGGAAATAAGGTGCTGCTCACACATCTGGGAACGGGAAGGCAGCTTTGTGTGGGGTTCCATTTGGGCTACCTGGTCCAGGATGAGTTGTTTTACCTCTTTATAGCGAAGCACAGATGGCTTTACCTCCTTGCCGGCCCATGTATGTATGCGTTTTACCGTCAGCGTTTATAGAAAATCTAGCAAATTTCAAGTCAATCTGTCAACAGATAGCGTCCATTTCGGGCCAGAAAACCGCAAAAACGGGCAGGTTTGTATGAAAAGAAGCCTGCAGAGCTTCTATTCAAGCATACAATTTGACCGCTTTTTACTGGAATTTATGCGCATATCCAAGAATTGATGCCCATATATTCCGACAGCACCATAGTTGCCCGTTTTTTTCACAAAGCTGCCCGTTGTCTTTTCATTGCCTTGACAGCACTCAATCGGGGCATATAATCTATAAAAAAGAGGCGTTTTTACAGGAAGCATAGATGAGGGGAGCAGATGTCCCAATGGATTGCGGATTTTTGCACGGCATGATGCGGCTTGATGGGCGGGTTGCCATTGTAACAGGAGGGCACTCCTGGCTTGGGCATGATATCGCCTGTGCATTGGCAGAATTCGGATGCAATATCATTATCACCTCCCGCATCAAAGAGCGGGCCCAGGAGGCTGCCAAGAGCATCGCCTCTACCTACGGCGTGGAAGCCTTGGGACTAGCCTTGGAGCAGAAAGACTACGATTCGGTGCAGCGGATGGCTGACGATGCCTTTGCCTTCAAAGGCCGGATCGACATCCTGGTCAACAATGCGGGGGGCGGTTCCGGCAAGGGAGAGTGTAACTTTCTTATGCGTGACCCGAAAAACATTGCCAACATGATTGATACCAATTTGACCGGTGCGATATACTGCTGCAAAGCAGTGGGTACCTATATGGCACAGGCGAAACAGGGCTGTATAATCAATATGGCCTCCATCGCGGCACTGGTAGGACGTGACCGGGGAATGTACCACGATACTAATAAAATGGAACAGCCCATCGAATACGCCGCCGCCAAAGCCGGAATCATCGGGCTTACCCAAGACCTGTCCGCCTATATGGCTCCCTACGGCGTACGAGTCAACTGCATCTCCCCCGGCGGCTTTGACAAGGGCGATCTTCCCCCAGCCTTCACACAAGCCTATGGAAAAGCAACACCTCTTGGGCGCATGGGTAAAATGGGAGAAGAGATCATGGGGGCGGCATTGTATCTTGCCACGGACGCATCCAGCTATGTAACAGGGCACAACCTGGTGGTGGATGGAGGCTTCCATATATGCAAGTAGACCTCGCAAAGCTTCGTGTGCTTATTGCCGGGTGCGGCTCCATCGGCAAGCGCCATGCCCAAGTGCTTGCACAAATCGGCATTACGCATTTGGCTGCCTGTGACCCCGGCGAGGAGGCCCGGGCCTCCTTTGCAGCGCTTGTGCCGGATTGCAAAATGTACACCGAATATCAGCAGGCGCTAATTGATTTTCAGCCTGACGCCGTTTTTATTTTAACACCTACCCGCCTGCACCTTTCCATGGCCACTCAGGCGGTTTTGACTGACTGCCACGTCTTTATCGAAAAGCCGCTTTCCAACACCACAGAGGGTGCGCTGGCCCTTTACAACCTGGCCCAAAAGCATCATAAGCAGGTAATGGTTGGATTTTGCTTTCGGTATCATGCCGCATTATTGGAAGCAAAGAAGCGAATCGAAAGCGGGGAAATTGGCCGCATTGTATCCATCCGTGCACTGATGGGAGAACCGTTTTACGAAATTCATCCAGATTATCTAAATCTGTATTACTCCAAGTATTCCGGAGCGTTCGAGTTGGTGCATGACCTGGATCTGGCGATTTGGTTTGCAGGGCAGGATATTGAATCAGTTCAGGCCGTTTACGGCTCCTTCTCCGATATGGGCATGGAATCCCCTGACACGGTGGAGATGCTGGTAAAATTTCAGGACCGCTGTGTGGCCAACGTACACCTGGACTTTTTCCAGATGCCGCGCAGGCGGCAGATTGACCTGATTGGCACCAATGGCGTGATTACGGTGGAGTTTGCCTCCTGGGATGAGGCGACGCTTAGATGTTATACCAAACAAAGCAGGGCATGGGAGCAGCAAGCTTTTAAAACCCAACGCAATGATATGTTTATTGCCGAAGACCTGGAGTTTTTTGCGTGTATGCAAAGCGGGCATCCGGTACGCTGCAACATTCCTGAGGCATTAAAATCCTTGAGCGCAATTGCGCATATCTATAAACCCTATTGACACTTAGCGATCTCCTCGATGTGAGCAAGAACAGGAGGAAATATCAAATGAAACGTTCGCAAATCAATGTAGCCATCCGTTGGGCCCAGGAACTTTTGGATGACCACAATATCCGCCTCCCCCGGTTTGCCTATTGGGATATGGAAGAATGGCGCAAAAACAAAAACAATATTGATACCCTTCGCAAGGTGGCACAAGGGTGGGATGTGACAGATTTCGCCACGGGAGATTTTAAATACGTGGGGGCGGTGCTCTACACCGTGCGCAACGGTTCTGTAAAGGAGCCCGGCGTAGGATCCCCCTATGCCGAAAAGTATATCCTTTTTGAGGAGGGGCAGGAACTTCCCCTGCATTACCATGTCAGTAAGACCGAGGACATTATCAACCGCAGCGGCGGGCTGATGAGCATGCGGCTTTACAACAAAAAGCCGGATGGGTCCGTGGATTATGAAAATGATGTCACCTTGTATAGCGACGGCATACCCATGGTGGTCAAGGCAGGGGAAGAAGTGATTATCACCAAGGGAAACAGTGTCCGCCTGACGCCTTATATCTACCATTCCTTCGGTGCGAAAAAAGGGCATGGGCCTCTGATCGCTGGAGAGGTATCCGCCGTAAACGACGATCATACCGACAACTATTTTGCAAAACCCCTCAGCCGTTATATGCAAGTGGAAGAGGATGAACCCATGCTGTGCCCGCTTTGCACAGAATACGACAAGCTGTAATGATAAAAGGCTAAACAAGCGAATAGGTAAAACCGTCCAGGAAATTCCCGCAAGTGGAACGATCCGGACGGTTTTTTTATGCTGCTTGAAAGCAAAACGGCATATTCATTTTCTGAAACAATTGTAATTTTTTAGTGATTATCAAACTTTTTGCAGCGTACGGCAATCTAAATAGCAGCAATCTTTTTTAGCTGCCGGGCAAAAGCACTGAGCAATGACGCTGCAAAAGCGCTGCCCGCCTACTTCAGAAGAAAATCGAGAATGTTCATGCCGCTGTCCGTTTGTGCCTTGAACAGCTCGGTATATCCGCACTGGGAACAGGAGATGGTAATGAATTTCTTGTTCTGTATATCAAAAATCTTTGCGAAGTTTCCCCCAGTTGCCTGAAATTGATCGCTTTCAAACTGCGTGCATCCGCATTTGGAGCAGACATAATTTCTTTGCTCCTGATCCATAAAAACACTCCTTTTCTAACTTCCCTACCGACAGGAACATTCTACCACAGTTTTCCTCGTGCAAACAGCTTTTTCCCTCAAATGTCATGTTCTGTGTGCCACTGCCAAAGCTGGCGTATCAAAAGCGCAGCAGGTCCTCAAAGATGCCGTAAGCAGCCTTCTGATACTTTTGTATAAAAATGGGTTTTGTTGGGTCCTT
Source organism: Bacillota bacterium (assembly GCA_023392515.1). Classification (GTDB taxonomy): domain Bacteria; phylum Bacillota; class Clostridia; order Christensenellales; family Aristaeellaceae; genus JAEVYX01. The sequence continues at coordinate 10,863 of JAEVYX010000075.1, forward strand.
TTGTTGAATCAATCCATTCTGCCTCATCAAGCTTTACAATAGGCAGTATAGGGAAAATGACTCTTCTTCATAACGTGAAAAAGGATTCTTGAGGGGGATCAAAACACATGGTACATAAGCGGTTTATTTTATATCTCATCTGTTTAATGCTCCTCTCTCCCGGGGCAATTGCACAAGAGGATGTATTCTCCATTGTATCTTCCCGGAGCCTTCAGCCTTTTTCAGCCTGTGCTTTGCTTGTAACCGTTCCTGAGCCCGGATTGCTAACGATAAAGATACGTGGTAAGACGGAAGAAGAGCTTCCCATCGTACAGGATCTTTCAGTAGAAAAGGGCCGCCTGGAAATCCCCTATCGGGGGCTTACCTACGGGGGTATGGCCCTGAAAAAGGGAAAATATACCCTTTCTGCCCTGCTTCACAGGGAAGGCGGCCCTGCATTAGCGGCGGAATCATCACTGGAAATAGCTGCGCCTGTCTCCGCTTTGGAATATGCGCTTCCCAAAGACAATGCGCTGTATTTGGAGGACATGGAGCCCTGGTTTATTGATGTGTCCATCACAGGCAAAGGGACCGTTACAGTAGAAATTTATGATTCGAACGCCATGGAAAACTGCATTCATACGCTGACCAGGAAAACAGCAAAGGCCGAAGCCTTTCAGCTTGCCTGGGACGGTACAGCAGGAAAGAAGAAGGCAGCCCCAGGCACTTATTGGGTGCGTGTCTATGCGGAAGGCCGGAAAGAAGATACCGTGTCCCTGTCCGTTGCGGTGATGGCGGGGAAAAGGCCTGAACCAGCCATAGCAGCCACAGAAACAATGCTGCCGAAAAGCCCGGAAGATGACGGCGTCTGGCTGGCTATGATGCAGCCTATGATTGTGATAAACAAAAAAGCCACGGAGCATCAAAAAATTCACACTGCGCCCAGTACAAGCAGTGCTTCCCTGGGCACCGTCCACGGTCAATCCCAGGGGCTCATGGTTCTGTCTGCAGACAACAGCGATTTCGCAAGGGTGGGGGCCTGGCGCCATGAGGATGGGGCTTATGTGGAAGGATATGTGCCGAAAGGCTGCCTGATAACGGTCTATCCCAGCAATCATTACGGGCTGCTCATTGATAAAAGCTCACAAAGCATGATTCTTTATGAATACGGAAAGCCTATCGCCAATTTTCCCATCAGCACTGGACTGATGCAAAAGGAAAAGGAAGAGAGGGAAACACCCGCTGGGGCTTACCTCATTATTGAGCGGATAAGCGGTTTTACACGGGAAGGGTTTCATTATGATTACGCGCTGCGGTTTGACGGCGGCAACTTGATAAGCCAGGTGGGATATAAAAAGTCTGGTCAAAAAGCGGATTTTGAAAAGCAGCTGCCTCTGTTGGGTAAAAAAGCGTCTGATGGCTGTGTGCGTGTGGATTACCGCACCAATGACAATACACCCATCAACGCTTACTGGCTGTGGACACACCTGGAGTACGGAACGAAAGTGCTTGTGCTGGATGATGCAGAAGCCAGAAAAGAGCGGCTGCGGGAACTGAATCCCGGCAGGATGTTGGATGAAAGCAATATTTCCTTTGCCTCCCCTACGCCCGTCCTTCTTTCCGAAAGTGAAAAGGCCAAAATGACGGGCGTGCTTCTTTCCCTGGCAGGGGACTGTGTGTTGGGCGGAGAGGAAAAAAGCCGGAAAAGTGAGCGTTCCTTTGATTCCGTGGTCGCGGAAAAAGGCATGACCTGGCCTTTTTCCGGGCTGGAGCCCATTTTTTCCAAAGATGACTTTACCCTGGTCAATTTGGAAGGCGTGCTGCAAGATCATACAAAAGGGAAAGCAAAAAACAGGCTATATAATTTTCGCGGAATGAAAGCCTATACGGAGATACTAAAGCTAGGCAGTGTGGAACAGGTAAACCTGGCAAACAACCATTTCAGCGATTATGGGAAAAGCGGCAGTTCCAGCACCCGCTCAGCCCTGAATGCGGCAAAAATCGCCTATAGCGGGTATCAGGATTTATATGTGCTGGAAAAAAGCGGTATCAAGATTGGATTTGGCGGTATCCGGGAAACCGTCTACCGGCAAAACAAGAAAATCATGATGGAGGACATTGCAGCCCTGAAAAGCATGGGATGTGATGCCGTTGTCTACACCTGCCACTTCGGCCAGGAGTATTCCCGCAATCACAGCAGGGTCCAGGAGGAAATGGCACACCAGGCCATAGAAGCGGGGGCCAATTTGGTGGTTGGCCATCATCCCCATGTGGTGCAGGGAATAGAGACCTATCGCGGCGGGGTTATCTTGTACAGCTTGGGAAATTTCATCTTTGGAGGCAACCTGGATCTAACAGAGTTTGACGGCTGCGTGGTGCAGGCAGAGCTTTTGTGGAAGGATCGGGTATACCAAGGCGTAAATATCCACCTTCTGCCCGTGCTTACCACCGGTTCAGCACCGGAGAATGATTTTCGTCCGATTCCGGCACCAGGGGATGATAAAGCCCGCATCTTTCAAAAAATGCAGGATGACACCTCCTTTATTCTGATGGAAGACATGTTTTTCCCGGCAAAATAGTGGCAGTATCCCAAATTAAAAACATACCACTCCTTTATAACGATGTTGTAAAGGAGGATTTCTGATGCTAAAATAGATGAGAAAAACGGTTGGCGGAGATAGTATGGAAATCAGAAAAGTTTCGATCATCGGCTTGGGAGCGTTAGGCACATTGTTTGGGCATCATCTATCAAAGCGGATGCCCAAGGGGGATATAAAAATCATTGCAGATCAAGACAGAATTGCCCGCTATGTGCGGGATAAGGTATACTGCAATGGCGAGGTGTGTGATTTTCAATATGTAACGCCGGAAGAAAAATGCGAACCGGCTGATTTAGTTATGATCGCAGTGAAATATCACCAGTTGCGCGCTGCCATCAGCGCAGTTAAAAATCAAATTGGCCCCCATACGCTGATTCTTTCCCTTTTAAATGGCATCACCAGTGAAGAGATCATAAGCGCCGTTTATGGGGCTGACAAAGTTGTATATTGCGTTGCCCAGGGCATGGATGCGGTAAAAGAGGGAAACAAACTGACGTACGAGCATATGGGCATGCTTTGCATTGGCGAATTTGACCAGGATACCCATTCGGAAAGGGTGGCATCCATCGCCGCCTTCTTTCAAAAGACCGGTTTACCCCACGAAATCGATATGCACATGAAAAAGAGGCTGTGGGGAAAGTTTATGCTGAACGTTGGCGTTAACCAAACCATTGCTGTTTACGGCACAAAATACAATTCTGTTCAGCAGGCGGGTCCGGCGCGAGATACCATGATCAGCGCCATGCGGGAAGTGATTTCCCTCTCCGAAAAGGAAGGGATCGGGCTTGCTGAAGATGACCTGCGATACTGGCTTGCATTGCTCGGCACGCTTGACCCGGAAGGGAAGCCCTCTATGCGCCAGGATGTGGAGGCAAGACGTCTGAGCGAAGTAGATTTGTTTGCCGGTGCAGTGCAGGCATTAAGTAAAAAGCATGGTTTATCCACGCCTGTCAATCATATGTTGTATGAGAAAATAAAGGCTCTGGAAGCCCAATATTGATATTTTGCCTTCCGTGAGAAAATAGCAGTAAGCCTCAGACGCATATTTCTTTATTGGCCCGCTTATTCTCATACATCAATAAATCTATCTGACTTTGAAATTCCTCCGCTTTCATACGGGAGCGATGGTCATACACAGCGTAGCCCATACTAAAACCAATCTGATAGGAATGCGGATTGGATCTGTTGTATTGTTTAAGACAGTCATCAATCCTTTGAACAGCCTCTTTCAAATCTTCTTCATTTGAGCTATCAAGAACAATGCAAAACTCATCGCCGCCGAAACGGGCAATAAAGTCGTTGGGCTGAAGGCAGTTTTTCAGCAGCTTTGCAGCAGTTTCCAGCGCCTTGTCCCCCATTTCATGGCCTAAAGCATCATTGATTGATTTGAAATTGTCCAAATCAAGCAAAATGGCCGAAAAACCCTCACCTGTCGCGCTGGCTTTCACCTTCTCCTTCATATGCATATCCAGCTTATTGCGGTTATACAGCCCCGTAAGATAATCGGTGTAGATGCTTTGGTTTTGGATATTCAGAAAAACAATCAGCATGGATAAAACTACGCCGTTCAGCATCAGGGAAGTGCCATAAAAAAGGATTTGAACAATAATCAATACGAACGGCGGTACAGGGAAAAACACCAGCGAAAAAAAGTGTTTTCTCTCGATTTTAGTACGGTTTGCTACAATAAAAGCAAAGGTGGTCAGAAGAATCACCCCTGTGATTGAAGCGGAAAGCAAATAAAGCGGCCCGCGATGATAGATGTTATTTTGGTCAATAAAATACAGCCACCCGTTGAATTGCGAGAGTATTACCATAATTGCATGCAGTAAATTTACTGCGACAAGGGGAAAAACCAGGCGCTTCGTTTCAGCCTCATTTTGATGCACCTGCAAATGTGCATATAAAAGCCATAGGGACGAAAGAAGGGGGTTCAGCAGAAAAACAAGAAAATTTCCCGTATGGTTCAGCACAGGGTAAAGCGTGCCAGGCATTCCGTCAAACCTGCTAAACACATCAACAATCAGCAATAAGGCTGTCATTTTTATCATCAGCATATATAGCTTTTGCTGCAGGGAATTCCTTCCCCCATTTGTACGGGAGTGATAATAGAGAATAGCCAATACAATAATCGAATACAAATTGATAATCACATTGCATCTAAATTCCATGCTCACCACTCCTTTTGTGCAGCGCAGATAAGTATAAATCAAACGCCAAAGCGTACACATTTCTTCCTTCGGGCCTTATACAGTTGGCCATTTCAGCTTCGTCCAAGGCAACTTGTCGAAGGCAAAAAAGTCACCTTCAACAGACTGAAGCGGGTTTTCGCGCGTCCATGCCGTAATCGCTCTCTGTGCATTTTATATAAATTGTAATGTATCACCTTCCAATCCGCTATTTTTCTGGCTGAATCTTCTTTGGCCAATAGCAGATGCCCACATCCAGTGCACGGGGCTTATCCAAATGGAAATCGGCGTAGATGCAGTACCAGCAGTTCTGTTCTGCCGCGCCGCCCCTTGGCGTAAAGGCGGGACAACTCTGTCTGGGCCAGACATTGCCGCCTGCGTTAGGGACAGACAGCGGCCGGTGTTCCCGCCGTCTGGCAGTCTCGCTCATAAAAAGCGCTCCTTTCTCTTTCACAGTATTCCTGGCGAGAGGATAGCATCATAGAGAAGGGAACGCCCGCTTTATGCCTGAAAGGCGCGATTTTCTGCTTAGTGTTGTCGCATTTTAGAGGGTATTGTCAAGAATTATGTGCAAAAAGGAATGCAGTCCCTAGCGGAAAGAGATTAGCCAGGAACGGAAGGCTCCTCCACATCAGAAATGATTATAGCACAAAAAGTGCCCATACCTGCATTGCTTTGCAAAAGAATGCACCGCCTCCCTGAAATCCGAGAAACGGTGCATGAAAGATCCGCACTATTTCGTTTTTGCAGCAGCGTTACCCTCAGTACATATTTCTAAACGTTGATGATGCACTGGTTTCGCCCACCGACTTTTCCCCGGTAAAGCGCCTTATCAGCCGTGGCAATTATAGCGTCGATGGAGGTACGCTCCGGACACCGGCATAAACCGATGGTAATCGTAACACGCTTTCCAATATCCTCATGACGGTAATCAGCTACTGCCATCCTTATTTCATCTGCCTTTGCAAGAATGGCTTCCGATTCATCAGATTCCAGCACAATCAAGAACTCTTCCCCGCCCCACCGGCCAACAAAGCCGCTATCACCAACAGCCGAGTTTAGTATTGCCGACAAACGCACAAGGACTTCATCCCCTTTTATATGACCAAACCTATCGTTAATGTCTTTGAAATGGTCAACATCCACCAAGGCAATGCAAAAGCTGTTCTTTAGTGAAATGAGCTGTTCGATTTTTTCAAGCATCGACAGCCTGTTCGGCAGCTTGGTCAAATAATCCGTTTTGGACATGACCTCCATTTTCTCCAATGCTCCTTGCAGATCGGACGTCCTTTCCTCAACGAGGGATTCTAGGTTGCTGTTCACATGCTTCAATTCTGACAAGATCTTTTCATTCTCCTTGGAGAGCTGCTCCGCTCTGGTAAACGCGTTGGAAAATCTGGCAGACAACGTATAGGCCTGGGTAAAAGTGAAGATTGCGACACCAAGGGGAATAAGCGAAGGCGTGTTGGCAAGCGTAATCTGGTAAATCAGGTCATTAGCAAACGTTGCCCCTAAAAAAGCAAAGCCAAACAGAACGATGTTTGCAAGAGGATAATTTTTCACTACACCGACAACCAGCCGCATGATTGCATAACCCAACAGAGTAAAACCAAGTGCGGCAAAAGCAATCAATAAAGTATCAGCCCAATGATATGGAATTAATAAGAAGAGTAACCCAAACAGTATTCCAAGAGCAACACCCGTTTTCACAAACCATTTGGCAAATAGGCCGTCCATGGTATGGTATAAGAATCCGCACAAAGCCGCAAATCCGGCAAATACGCATAGATAGGCGATTCTTCCGTAAACGAAAAAGCCGAGATTTACATAACTGGGCAAAAAGCGCTCTCCAACCAATAGCATACGAAGCGAAAACGAGAGGCAGAAAATGCCGAAATAGATTGGTGCGCGATCCTTCGGCCGCATAAAGTACAGCCCGAAATGATAAATTCCCATAATGAGCAGCATGCCAAACAGGAATAAATCCCTGCCTAAGCCCAACTGTCCTTCCCGGGAAATCTGGGATGCCAGTCCGATTTTGGGTGCTGCAATTGAAATATCGCCTGCCCAAAAATCCGACGTATGATAAATCAGCTCCACTTCATCACTCTCCGGCTGGAAATAAGTATTGAGTATACTGTAAAAGGGCGTGCTGCTTTCTCGGTCTGTTCCGACCTTTCCCACTTCCCCGTACAAGTTCCCATCAACATAGAGCTGATAAGAGGTCAATACAATATCCGTCCTTAGTGCATAGGGTTTCGTATGTTCAGGAAGCTTGATAACAAGCCTCATCGTACCATAAAACTGATTTTCCGGGAACGGCTTTACGGATGCCATGCTCGTTGGGGTGCTCGGGATCTCAATGGGTATTGGCAAAACGTCAACACCCTTTTCGAAGTCTTCGTGGGTCAGGAATTGATTAAAGTAAAATGACCATTCACCTTTTAGCGTAACAATCCCGTTTTTTTCAAAGGACCAACTGCTCAAATCCAAAACGCCATCCATCGACTTGGGCGGCTGAAGCGCAATAGGCCTGTTCAAAAAGAAGAGAGCGAGCGAAAACGTGATTGAAATCGCTAAAAACAAAACAATTAATCTTTTCATATCATTACTTTCCCTATTCTGCCCAATCCGCACCCGGATCGTGTATAAAGTCTGTTAAACGTGAAGATAGCACCAATCTGCCAATAGATGAAGCTTCATACTTTTTTCAGTAATTATGTTATATGTTTTTTGTTCAAATCCTTCATTTTACAAACTTTCTATACGACCGCATGCCGTTTTCCTGCATACCTGGCAATTGACTATTAGAATGGCATCACAGCCCTGTTTCCTGCATCAAATCAAGAAAAGCCTTGAGCGCCGCGGACATCCACTTGTCTTTATGGTAAAGCACTTGTGTAAATATCAGGAGTTCCGGCCCCATCCAATTCAGTTTTACAAGTATTTTTTGGCGAAGCTCTTCTTCCACAGCGGTCAGCGGCAGCAGTGTGATGCCCATTCCGCTTAAGACCAGCTGCTTGATTGCCTGTACATTGCCGGTTTCAATAACAGAACGGGGCTTTACATGATACTGTGACATGATGGTATCAAAAAGCGCCCTGTAGCCGCAGCAGGATTCCGTTAAAATCAAGGGTTCATTCGATAAGTCTTCGGGATAAGCAGTAACTCTGCTGGCAAAAGGGTGTTCGGGCGAGCATAAAAGAGCCATTGGTTCCGGGGCTTGCAGTGCCGTTATGAATTCGCTATCGGCTATTTTCTGATCAACAAAAAATGATATATCCATCGCATTATTCTTGAGGGAGTGCAGAAATTCAACTTTTGAACCAAACTTGATTAATATCTCCACATCAGGATAGCGCAAATGATACTCTTTTAGAAGTTTGGGCAGCCTTGTCACGCACAAGGATTCAACTGCGCCAATTACCAAAGGGCCGCTGGGTTTATCCGAATTGCCGGCTATGCTTTTCGCATCGTTTGACAGTTTCAATATCTGTTCCGCAATTGGCAGCAGCCTTTTTCCCTCAGGCGTTAATGCGATATTGCGGCCCAGGCGCTCAAACAGCCTTACATTCAGTTCCCGCTCAAGCATTTGAATTTGAGCCGTTACGGAGGATTGAGCGTATCCCAGGTCCATGGCTGCTTTTGAAAAGCTTTGAAGTTTGGCGATTGCAATAAACGCATTCAATTGCCGCATTTCCATTTCGCGCACCAACTTATCATTTTTTCCGAACAAACATATAGAATATATCAATTTTACTAAACGGCAGTCCTATGATACCATACTTGCAAGCATTTGGAAATACTTGCATGTAATCTGATTTGAAAGGGTGATTTCGACATGGAGGAATTCAAAAGAAATAACCAGGAGCTGCTAATGCTGATCAATCAGTGGGAACCGAGACTATTGAAGCTTCCTGAAGATGTGGTAACTCAGCGGAGAAACAGCCAAAACAGGACCATCAAGCAAATTTTAGGGCATATGATCGATTCAGCGTCGAACAATACTCACAGGATTATACATTTGCAATATCAAGCCAGCCCATTGATTTTTCCCGATTACGCAAACCTTGGCAATAATGACCGGTGGATTGCGATACAAAACTATCAGGATGAAAAATGGGAAGATTTGATCCAGTTGTGGAAGTACGCCAATCTTCACATCGCCCATGTTATCGACAATATAAGCACGGACAAATTGGGCAACGTATGGATCAGCGCACTAAATGATGCCATATCGCTAAAAGTGATGGCATTGGATTACCTGCGGCATATCAAGTTGCATTTGAATGAAATTCAGGAGCTTATCAATATTGAATAAGCAGTCAAATGATGGCGTGCAAACAGAAGTCCGCCGCAGCGTGTCAAAAAAGAGGCCTGTAACCCAGGCCCCCTTTTTGGAGATTGGCATCTCCATAAATTAAATATATTAAGCTTAGAGAATGGCTTTTTATTTGCCTTCCGGCCCGAAGAACAGCTCCATATCGTCCTCCACGGTGCCGATTCCGGCGATTCCGAAATTCTCCACCAGCACCTTTGCCACATAAGGGGAAAGGAACGCCGGCAGGGTGGGGCCCAGGTGGATGTTCTTCACGCCCAGGTAGAGCAGCGCCAGGAGTACGATCACGGCTTTTTGCTCGTACCAGGCAATGTTGTACACAATGGGCAGGTCGTTGATGTCAGATAGGCCAAAGGCTTCCTTCAATTTCAGGGCGATCAGCGCCAGGGAGTAGGAATCGTTGCACTGCCCGGCATCCAGTACCCTTGGGATTCCGCCGATATCGCCCAGGTTCAGTTTGTTGTAGCGATATTTGGCGCAGCCAGCGGTGAGGATCACACTGTCCTTGGGGAGCGCCTTGGCAAAATCGGTATAGTAGTTTCTCCCCTTCTGCCGGCCGTCGCAGCCCGCCATCACCACAAACTTCTTGATCGCGCCGGATTTTACGGCATCCACAACCTTGTCCGCCAGGGCCATTACCTGGTTATGGGCGAACCCGCCGATGATTTCCCCCGTCTCCAGTTCCGTAGGCGGCGGGCAGGCTTTGGCGTGAGCGATGAGGGCGGAGAAATCCTTTTCCTCGCCGATACCTCCGGGGATGTGCTTGCAGCCGGGGAATCCAGCGGCGCCGGTGGTGTACACCCGGTCCGTATAGCTGTCTTTTGGGGGAACCAGGCAGTTGGTGGTGAGCAGGATAGGCCCGTTGAACTTTTCAAACTCCTCTTTCTGCCCCCACCAGGCGTTGCCGTAGTTGCCCACAAAGTGGGAATACTTGCGGAAGGCCGGGTAGTAGTGGGCCGGGAGCATTTCGGAGTGGGTGTACACATCCACGCCGGTGCCTTCGGTTTGTTTGAGGAGCATTTCCATATCCCGCAGGTCATGCCCGGAAATCAAGATGCCCGGACGGCTGCCCACGCCGATGTTCACCTTGGTGATTTCGGGGTTGCCGTAGGCGGTGGTGTTGGCTGTATCCAAAAGCGCCATCCCCTGCACGCCAAATTTACCGGTTTCCAGGGTGAGGGACACAAGCCCCGGCGCGCCGATGGTATTATCCAGCGTTTTGGCAAGGGCGCTTTGCAAAAAGGCGTCAATCTCCTCGTTTTCCTGGAGCAGCACGTTGGCATGTTTCATGTAAGCCGCCAGGCCCTTCAGGCCGTAGATGACCAGCTCCCGCAGGCTGCGCACGTCCTCGTTTTCGGTGGCCAGCACGCCCACGGTTTTTGCCTTTTGAGCAAGCGCTTCAGGGCTGCTTTCCGTCCACAAGGATGCGTCGGACAACCCGTCCCGGTTTTTCAGCTGGGAAAGGAGCCTTTCCTTTTGGGCCATTGTATCCTGAATCAAAGAAACAATCCGTTCCTTGTCAAAGTTCGCATTGGTGATGGTGGTGAAAAGATTGCCCGTCACCAGGTGGTTGATTTCCCGGCCGACCGCCTTCCCTTCCGCCCGCAAACGTGTGGCAACCTCGGAAATCCCCTTGGTCGCATATATTAAAACATCCTGCATGGCGGCTACTTCAGGATTTTTCCCGCACACGCCGGACATGGTGCAGCCCACACAGCCCGCCGCTTCCTGACACTGATAGCAAAACATCTTATTTTCCATCTAATTGCCTCCTCTATCCCTCATAAGCCGTTCCAGGGCAAGAATTTTCTTTCCCATGACCACATCATACCAAATGTATATAGAAAAATCCGTAACCATGGTTACGGATTTTAAAAGTATTAAAAGATTTTAAGCAACTCTTCCGCTATCCTTCACTTTCGATGCAGGCTACACCCCGTCTTTCCTGCACGGCATATGCCAGTCGAGTATAACCTGCTCCGCACCGCTTTGAGCAGCATTGCAAAACCTGCTGACCGTATAAAACTCCACCCAGTAAAATGCATCATAATCCAGCATATAGCCGTTTTTCTGTACCATGTCTGAAATGAGGATATATGCGCTGCCGATGATATCATCCAGATTTTTTGCCGCAATCTGCGCCTTTGCAGCAGTTCCGCCTTTTATGATCCTGCCTGTCATACCATCCGGAATCGGGGTTCCCACTTTGAAATATTTCCCCACAATATACGTATCCCCAAGGCCGTTATCCGCAGCAAAATCCGTCATATATCCAATCCCAATGCAGTCATCCATGCCGAGCTGATTTTCTTTCATTTCATAAAGCTTTTTATCAAAGCCTTTCTCCCAAAAAACCTTCCACAGCTCATGGGTCGTAACGCCATAGTCCTTGCTGCTGATGCCGATAAGGAGCATATCCTCGGTATTTTCATACTCCAGTTTTACAAGCTCTGCCATGACTCTTTTCCCTTTCAATACATAATAGGTATCATGATCATGATATGTAAAGGAAAGCGGTTGGAAGCCTTTTTCTCTATAAATTTCATTTGTGATAAGTGCAGGCGGAACAGAAAACTGCTCCTTGAATGCCCGTGTAAAGGCCGCACTGCTCTCATAGCCGCAATCCATTGCCGCTTCGGTTATATTCTTGCTTCCGGCAAGAAGCATCTGCGCGGACAGCGTGAGTTTCCGCTTTCGCACATAGCCTGCCAAGGAAATATTGCAGATATATGTGAAAATGCGTTGATAAAGGCCCAAAGGTACCCCTACGCATTTTGCAATCTTGTCATAATCCACATGCATAATGTCATTTTCAAGAAGATCAATCACCTGCTGTGTCTGATTCAGTGCTTCCATCCGCATCCCTTCCTTCCAATCCATTATGCAACAGATCAAAAAAATCTGCTTTCCTTTTCTTGTACAATCTTTGCACACCTATCCGGGATTATCCCGCTGCCGGCGGTCCAGTCCGAGTATACCATAAAAAGTAACACGAATGAAAAGACTCAAGCCACGATGGCTCAAGCCTTTACATTGGATTTAATGTTATGCTTCATGTATATAATATTTCATCCAAGTCTCCAAGTCTGCTCCCGCAATGCTTACAATGCACACATCGTCCCATCGCTCCCGCAATGATTTCCCATCAAAGATTTTTGCATCAACCAGTTCTTTTGCGCTGTAAAATTCGGTCCCATCCGGAATATCACAATAGCCAACCCAATACGGTTTTTCATATTGCGGAAGATATCCAACGTAATGCTCCGACTCCGTTGGATCATCGGTAAAGTAAAAGCACGTTTCATCGATGGATTCTCCAGCTTCCAGTCGCTTCATAAAGAGAGCGTAATCCAAATTGGCCATAGCATTCACCTTACATTCAAGTTCCTGTTCATATATAAAAAAGCAAATCGGCATATTGAAATTTGGCAGCTTTACGGTATGCTTCTTTGAAGAATATGGTTCTATATGTAGCGCCTTACTTTATGCATGTACTGAATGTATTCTTCACCAAACTTTTTTATACACCATCTTTCTTCCGACAAGATAATCCAATGCGTCGCAATTTGAAAGGCTAATAACAACACAAGCAATATCAATGACTGCGTAAGCAGGGCACATCCCAAGAAATAAATGAAGTACGCGATATACATCGGATTTCGGGAAAAATGATAGAGTCCCGCAGTATTGATACCACTTTCCTTAGGTTTTGCAAAATCCACCACAGACTGAATACACAGCAAAATCCCCAGTCCATATATCACCAAACCCGTATAAAGCCAGAATGGATCAGCCGTAATCTTGATAAAGCCAAGATAAACAAAGATCGTGATGTTTGAAATTTGATAAAACCAGTATGCAATTTTTTCTTTTCCAATCAGCGGCGCAAAGTATGCTGCGCGCTTTAACGCACCTTTGTTTATTATGCTTAAAAGCCCGAACCTGATAAGCAAGAGTGGTACTGCCGTCAGAAGTGCGTTCATAGTATTCTCGCTTTCTAAAGAGGCTGACAATACAATTCGGCCAAAAAACTGTCTGCTAAATTTTTGTTCATCTGTATAGGACCAGTAAAATTATAGCAAATTGGAAGGCGAAAAGAAACCCACGCAAATAAAGACAGGCCGGAAATGTTTCGGCCTGCTTTTGCCATTATGACCATACGAGGGTTATAATGATGCCTTCTCTTTCTGCCCATTGCGTATGTCATCAATCGATTCACCGTCAAAATAATACAGCGCCATATCCCAAAAGGTTTCAAATCTGATTTTTCCAACGTTTGTGTCATAACAGGCAGTCATCCAGGTATTGCGTCCAAACTTGCGCTGTGCGGTGTTGTGATCCGCTTCATCTTTGGATATGCTTCCATAATCGCCCCGCTTGAATCTTTCGGAGAGCAGTATCAGCGCTGCGGTACACTTCTTGCTTTTCTTCATGGCCTCTTCCATCTGGCTGGAGACATATACGTCGGGAATGGAAAACAAAAGCACATCTGCCAATTCATTAATTTCGGCAGAATCCTTGGCACCGTACGTTCTGGCGGCGATTTGAAAAACTTCCCTGGAATCCAATTCTCGGCTTACACTGAACAAACGCATGGTTACACTCTCCGCTTTTTTATTCCATAAGAGAGCACAAAAAAACTCCCATCGCTACCGATGGAAGCTGCATTGTTTGCCATCCCATCGGTCAAGCTTTAGCACCTTAGCCACAGGCCAGGTTGCTGTGCGGTCAACGAGCTTGTCTCTCGCGCACTCTTTATGGTGGCTTGATTATATACCTCTTTTCCGCCCATGTACAGAGACATTTTTGATAAGCGCAAAAAAAGCCCGGTGAATACGGATATCTCATCAAGGCCATTCCGCTACACGCAATTTTCCAACTCCGCCATATCAATAATGCTGATTTTCTTCCCCTTCACGGCGATCAGCCCGTCTTCCTGCATCCGCATCAGCTCCCTGGACAGGGATGGCCTTGCCGCGCCGATGTAATCCGCCATTTCCTCCCTGTTCATGTTCAAGCGCACCGAACCGTCCGGGCCCGCAAACTGCAAAAGGGCCTTGACAATCTTCTGCCGGAGGGAGGCGCTGGACAGCAACTGCACTTTCCGGGTCAGAAAATGGGCCTTCGTGGCCAGTATGGTCAGCATGTTCTGGATCAGCCTTGCATGAAACCCGCAGCCCTTTTCACACTGTTCATAGAAGAAGGCTTTGGGCATTTTCAGCACCTTTGTATTTTCAACCGCCAGCGCGTAATAATCATACGCGTCCCGGTTCAAAAACAGGTAGACCTCGCCGAACAGGTCCCCGCTGCGGCAGATAGTGGTCACCACCGTCCGCTTTCCGGACGTGGCGTCGTGGCAGACGGCCACCGCCCCCTTGATGAGGATGTATAGGTTTTGGGGCTTTGCCGTCTGGTGAAAAACCGCTTCGTTTTTTTCAAAGCTTATCACCTTCCCGCCGCAGCAAGCGAGGCATTTTTCGATTTCGATTTCCGATATGCCCTTGAAGAGTTCACAGCTTTTCAGTGCCGCATCCATGGCCGGCCGCCCCCTTTTTTTTCGCACCCATCTGCTATGCGTCAATCCCTGTCCATAGTGTATCAGACTTGGACAGGAAGGGCAATTGCGGACTTTTGTAGTTCCCTAGCAGCCTCATGTAAGTTTTTTTGCAAAAGTAAGGATACGACCGAAGGTCCAGGGCGACCGGAAAGCCCTGGTCGTGCTGTGAGGCACGAAACACCATCTCAATTCATATTTGATACCATTTTGAGTGAAAGGGATTTCGCCCTTGATGGGGCGACCAGGGCTTTCCGATCGCCCTGGACCTTCGGATACATAACAAATTTTCTTCTATAATTGCGGACTTTCCCTTTCTTGACAGCATAAATTTCTTGCCGTATGATGGGATGGATAATAAAGGAAACGACATATATTCAAGCACCCGGCCATCTCATCCACCCGGCGGGAGTTCATCACAGACTGGGGGCATTTTATGGACTTCATCACCCTGAAAACAGAGCGGCTGCTATTGAGAGATCACGTTCCCGATGATCTGCCCTCCCACCACTTGCTTTTGTCGGATGCGAAAACCATGTACTACCTGCCCGAAATCAAAACAGAATCCATAAAGCAGTCCAAGGAGGACCTGGACGAAGCCATTTCGGATATCGGCAAGGCCCTGCGGACGAAGTATTTTCTTCGTATGGAGGATATCAACACAAAGGAATTGATCGGCGAAATCGGCTATACCGTCACCGCCTTTACGCCCTTGGGGAAGCTGGTGGAGCTGGGCTACTTCATCCATCAGAAGCACTGGTCAAAGGGCTACACCACCGAGGCCCTGCGAGAATTGATGCACTTCGCCTTTGCAGAAAACGATGTATACCGCATCTCCACCGGCTGCCTTACGGAAAACGGCGGCTCCGAAAAGGTGATGATCAAATGCGGCATGATTAAAGAAGCCAATCTGAAAATGAAGGTCTATCACGACGGCAAATTGAAAGACCGTGTGGAATACAGAATGCTACGGGATGAATGGCTGGCCGCTCACCCGGCCTGATGCCCTCCCCCGCCATACAAAAGAGGTGTCACCATGGGTTTTTCCGGCTTCTCCCCCGAAACGGTTTCCTTCCTGTTTGAGCTTCCCTTTCAAAACACAATGGAGCGCCTGCCCGAAAACAAGGAAAAGGCCCAGGCGCTAATCACATGGCCCCTCACCGAATTATATCAGGCCCTTGCGCCCGCGGCCCAAGGGATCAGCCCCACC
>JAEVYX010000139.1 GCA_023392515.1 Bacillota bacterium
TTGCTGCTCGACAGTTCCGGTAACGTAAACTTTTTCTCCGTCATGCAGCTTTGATTGTGCTTCATTAGTGGGTAATTGCTTGTACTGGCTTTTGTCGGTTATGACATTGATCTCACTATTATAAGTGACATATAGGGAAATTATGTCACCATACAGTTCGTTGCTCAGAGTAAGCATGCAATCGCCGACCGGAAGGGCATTGCTGTGCCCTTTCCCGGTGAACGAATAAAAAAAATTACGCGCAATAGGTTTGGCTTCGGAAAAATCTGTGGACGGATCAATTACTGCGATCGTCAATGTGATGAACTCTACCATTAAATCATTCGTCATCTCTTTATCAAGAGTAACGCGCATACTCTTTTTTGACTGGCCGTAAGTATTTAAGCGATACCATACCGGTATACTATGGTAAGATAAGTTATGGAAATCAAAATAATAGCTGCCAAAATCACCTTTCAACTCACTTAAAGAGGCCGGCGTCCAAAAAACACCATTGTAATATATTTTCAAATGATTATCATCAATTATCTTTTTGTACCGGCTTATTGTTTCTTTTATATGATCAGGAATTACAAACTCTTCTTCGGCAAATGCGAAATTAAAAGAGAATACTGCGGCAAAAAGCAACGTACAAAATGCCAGTAAGTAAGCAATATTTCTTTTCATAACACCCCTCCATATACCCGACATTTTCATTATAAAGTGTATTCTTTGAATGTCAATATCTTCCGTATCAGGTGCCAAATAGTGGGCAGTCAGCCCATATTCAATGGATGAAAGGAAAATGAACCCATGTCAACAATCGTACAAACCATGAAAGCCATCCAAGGCGAGACCTTTGACAGTATTTCGCTTCTTCTGTGGGAGGATGAGAAGTACACGGGTCAGCTATTGGCGGCAAACCCCGGAACCTGCCACCTGATGCGGTTTTTGGGAGGGGAAGTGCTGAACATCCCCCAGTTTGAGATACCTGAAGGCAGCACCCTACCGCCCTGGAAGCAGCAAAAGACAGGAGGAGAAAACACGTGATTGTATTGGCCTGGCGGAACAAGACGCTGGAAGTGGACAGCAGCCGCATACAGCCCATCAGCGGAATCCAGATCACCAGGGATTCGGAAGTGAAGGAATCCAAAAACGGCAATCAGGCCTATGTGAAAATGACAAACGCAAAGGCCAACAACGTTCAGTTGGAAGTGCCCTTGATCGCGGCGGCCGGCGTTGATGTAAGGAAAGAAATCTACGATTGGCAGTCTTTGGTGGACGGCGTTGGCGGAAACATGTACTTTGCGGGGGAAGACCAGCTGGGGTGCAAAATGATACTGACCGGCTGCCAGATTTCGGAAATGCAGTTTGCCCCGTCGGGCAGGATTAGCGCGGCCAAGATGGCGCTCACCTTCCAGCAGACGGAGGAAGTCAAGAAAAAAAAGTCGGCCGGCGTGGTTATAGACCCAAAGATTATTGCCGCGGCCACAAAGGTGGCTGCCACCGCGGTGTCGGCGGCGGTGATCATCGGAGGCGCCATATCGATCGTGGCAGGCGTGATCAATTACGCAAAGAACCAGGCATCACCATTCTCCGCCAAGTAATATCCAAAGGAGGGCTATATGGCAGCGTTTATCATGGATAACAGCGTATGCCCCATCAATTGGGAATGCAAGAGCATACAGGAAAGGATTCTTCAAAACGGCAAAAACCTGCTGATGACAAGAACCTGGGAAGTCCCCTACGACCGGAAAAGGGGCGTCAGCAGGGAAGTGGAGCACAAGCCGCTGCCTTATGTAGCGCAGCGCATACGGCAGGAGATGGACCGGGTGTTTGCCTGGGAACCGGATATTGAACTTAAGGATGTCAAGATTTCTCAGGAAGCAGATGAATTGCGGATTAAATGCAAAGTGGAAGTGCCGGAAAACCCGGAGGGCCGGGTGCGCATCCGGCTATAGGGAGGAAAAGCTGTGGGAGAATTACACTATTTAACCTATGACCCTGAGGCCATGTGGGCCCAAATACACCGCACCTATCTGGAAAACGGCGGCGATCCGCTGTATCCGGGGGATGAGAAGGAAATGCTCCTTCGTGGAACGATGGCAGTATTGGCCCAATGCTACGCGGCCTTTGACCATGCCGCCAGAATGCAGACGCTTAGTTATGCCGTGGGTGACTACCTGGATATCATTGGTGAAAAGCGGGGCATCGAAAGGATCCGGGCGGTTAAGGCAACAGGAAAGGCCGCCATGACCATTACCAGAGGGACAAGCAATTATATAATCGCTGCCGGAACCCTCATGACTGACGGGGCCAGGACATTTGAAACCATGGAGGCCATCAGCGTACCGGCAGGATCGGGCAGCAGCGTAAAAGAAGCGTCCATACAGTGCACTGTTGCTGGAACAGACGGGAACGGGATGCCGTCAGGGGCAGAATTACACCTGAAAGAGCAGGACGCCAGGGTTTTGAGCATTGTGGTATCCTCTGCTACCATGGGTGGGGTTGATGAAGAGGATAACGATGCCTACCGGGAGAGGATACGGCAAGGCGGATTGCTGGGAGCGACCAGAAGCGCGTACAAGACCCGCGCTATGGAAACATCGGCCAATATTGTGGACGCTGGGCCCTACAAGGCCGGCGCCGGCGTGGTGGGAATCGCGCTGATATTGGCGGAAGGGATGTCAAGCATTGAAAGTGATGCCATCAAGGCGGGCGTTCTTCAGGCTATAAACGATGATGATTTCATCACACTGACGGATACGGTGCGGGTTGCGTTGGCGGAGGAGGTTTCCTATACACTGATCATCAACTATCAGGCCGGGAATCCTACGGTGGAGGATGTGCGAACAAAGCTCGAGGCCGCCGTGGCCGAATATCGGGAATGGCAGGAGAATACGGTGGGCAGGGCATTTGATCCATTCAAGCTTCTTTCGCTCCTCTATGCTGCCGGGGCTACAAGGGCGCAGTTCGCGGCTGGGAGTGTGGTGAACGGAAGCCCGACAATTGACTATACGGATATTGTGGCGAACGGAAGGTGGAAGGGGTCGGTGTACCTTCACGAGGTAGTGGCGTAGGCGAATGAGTAGAAACGGGAGAGGGATGCGCTGAGGCGTACCAAAGGGCTTTCCGGTCGCCCTTTGGAAACCTTCGGGCCCTGGAAACCTTCGGTCCCTGGAAATCTTCGGTTGGTTACCAATCGAAACGGGAGAGGGATGCGCTGCGGCGCACCAAAGGGCTTTCCGGTCGCCCTTTGGGAACCTTCGGGCCTTGGAAACCTTTGGGTCTTTGGAAGCCTTCGGGCCCTGGAAGCCTTCGGGCTTTGAAAAACTTCGGTCAGTTACCAATCAAAACGGGAGAGGGATGCGCTGCGGCGCACCAAAGGGCTTTCCGGTCGCCCTTTGGAAGCCTTCGGGTCTTTGGAAACCTTCGG
Source organism: Bacillota bacterium (assembly GCA_023392515.1). Classification (GTDB taxonomy): domain Bacteria; phylum Bacillota; class Clostridia; order Christensenellales; family Aristaeellaceae; genus JAEVYX01. The sequence continues at coordinate 3,416 of JAEVYX010000139.1, forward strand.
GCTTTGAAAACCTTCGGGCTTTGGAAACCTTCGGGCCTTTGGTAACCTTCGGGACTTTGGAAGGCTTTGGGAAAGGGGAAATGATCCATGGAACTTAAATTACCGGATGTGAGAATGGAAGTGCCGGCCTTTCTTGCATCGGACAAAAACGGTAAGGCAATCAAGGCGGCTATGGAAATGGCGCTTGAGAGGCTGCAAGGGGATATCAAAAAAGCATGGGATACCCTGTATGATCCGGACATAATGCCGGAATGGCGGCTTGATGAAATGGCTTGGGAATGGAATATGCTCTGGTATGATTATTCCATGCTGGTGGAAATCAAGCGGGAAATGGTGAAGCGCGCGGAGGAAATCAGCCGAGGGATCGGAACGCCGGGGTTAATGAAACGAATGCTGGAAACCGTGTTCGAATCGGTGAACATACTGAATGGCCCTGAATATGGCGGTGATGCCTACCACTTCCGGGTGGAGGTCGTGGGGAACCGGGCCGGGGAGTTGGAAACATGGGCGCAGCGGGCAATTGATATATTCAAGCCGCTGCGTTCACAATTTGATGGATTCATTATCCAAACAACAGAAGCGGACAAAATCCAGGTGTCATCCGCGCTGGAAGTCGCGGTGCGCCTGAAGTTAGGAGCGTGAAAATATGGGCTGGAATTATGCAATCACCACGTATGGGTATCAACTGATCGCACAAGCAATGCTTGGAACCAAAATTCAGTTCACAAGAATGGTCATCGGAGATGGCTTAAGAACCACGGGATTTTCCAGCGCCACGGGCGCGGTACATGAACTATACTCGCTGAACCTGGAAAGCGTGCTCAGAAACAATACGAAGGTGACGGTAACAAGCGCCATTGCACCGGATGACCTGGAAACAGGATATGACCTGAAGGAAATCGTTGTTTATGCCAAGCCGGAAGGTGGTACCGAAATCTGCTTCTCGGCCGCATGCAACAGCGATGGGGCTATCCATGTGGACCCAGAGAGCAACAATGTCAGCATGGATGGTAGGATCCGCTGGGCATATGAAATCAGCCCGGAAGGGAATGTCACGATTGACACGGGCGGCCTTCTTTGGGCCGAATGGGACCATACGCATGACGCAGCCACCCAGGAGGCGGCAGGGTTTTTGTCGATGGGGGACAAGTTAAAACTGGATACCGTAGCCGGCAGGGTAAACCAGGGCGTAAAAACAACTGACAACCCGACATTTGCGGGATACACCATCGGGACAAGCGGGACATACATGGATTCGAACGGCGTCCTGCATGGCGCCAAGTATGAAGCATAAGTGAGGTGAGATAAATGGCTCAAGCCTCAAAGGTGTTGTTTTCCAGTGTAGACCTTAATAGCAGTTATACAGCCTACGTTGAGAGCCTGGGCGGCGGTGCTTATGATAAAAGCACATCATCCCCAAGCCTGGATACGGCAAGTAACACCTTTTCCTTTGCTGAATTAGGAATACCTGCTGGCTCAATTATCAACTGGGTACGTTTTCAAGTCGGATCATTTGGATCCCCCTTGCACGGAACATCTGAACGAATGGCCCGAATAAATGGTACGAATGTGTCAGGAGCAAACCTGCAGTCGGTTACCGATTATGATATAACCCCTTATTGTACATGGGATATCAACACCATACAAATAAGGTTCCGATCCAGTACAAGCAACACAACTTATCCTGCCAACCCTCCTTTGCACGAAACCGCCTCAAAAACAAACAACAGCACCTTAAACTGGGCGAATGTTACCGCGACGGTTGACTACACTCTGCCTTATAGCGCTTGCACACCGCCATCAAATGTAACGGTATCTTCAAACAATGTGGCCCCTGGCGCCAGCGTTAATGTGTCATGGTCAGGCGCCGGAGCCGGCAACAACAACCCGATCGCAGGATATCAGATATACCGGTCTGCGAGCCCGGAGGGTGCATACGGCCTGTTGGGTACGGTTTATACTTCAGCAACATCAGGATCATTTGCTGTAACTGCCCCTATAAATAACGGAGAAACATATTACTACAAAGTCCTGACAATAGCCAGTGTTGCAGGTTTCGATTCCGGTTTATCAACTGCCTACGCCTCACTGACATGCTCCTTTTCTGCACCGGCCATAACATCCATTTCCATTGACAGTGGGACTGATGTTTACAAAAAGGCAGGGGAAAATGCAACGCTTGCTTGGGCTGCCGCAAATGGTACCAATAACCCGATCAAAAAATACCATGTATACCGTGACGGCGCCTTTTTTGCAGAAACCACATCGGCCAGCATTGCCGTACCGTCCAATGGAACACCTGGCGGATCATACACCTATACGGTATACGCAATCGGGACATACGTGAATAGCGCTGTATCCCCAGGGAGAACCGTTTATACATATTCCGACCCATCTATTTCAAGCGTGACCATAGACGGAGGCACAGAGGTTTACAAAAAAGCCGGGGAGAATGTGTTGCTTGCATGGGCTGCGGCAAACGGCTCGTTTAATCAGGTCAATGGATACATTGTGCGCAGGGACGGCGTAGAATACGCACAGGTGACCGGGACAAGCCTTTCCGTGCCTGCCAACAATACAAACGGAGGTGCATATGTATTTTCGATTGTGGCAAAGGGGGCACGTTCAAACAGTGCGTCATCAGTAGGCCGGACCATATATACCTATTCCGATCCTGGCGCGCCGGCCGCGGTGGACGTTTCCGCCGCCATGGTAAACACCGGTGCAAATGTGACGCTCACAGTATCAGGAGCTGCGAACGGTTATTTCAATCCGGTGAAGCGGTATGACATTTACCGTGCTGAAAGCGCCACGGGGCAATATACGAAAATCGGGGAAATCATCACGACAGCCACCAGCGGAAGCATGCAGGTGTCAGCCCACAGCACCATGGGTGCATCGTATTTCTATAAGGCTATCACCGTGGGGGACAGAAGCAGCAGCGCACTCAGCACGAGCCTGGCACAGCTTACCACGAACACGGCGCCAACGGTACCGGCCATACTCTTCCCCGGCACAGGGAAGACCACCTTCAATACCCAACCGTATATTGGGCTTTCCATCAGTACGGAACCGAACGGGCAGACGCAGACACTATATTACAGCATAGACAATGGCGCTGCGCAAAACGCGGGGACAGTTACGGCCGGGACCAAAAAGTTGAAGCTGCCGGTCATGGCGGCAGGAAGCCATACGCTTCGGTTCTGGCTTCAAGACAGCATGGGGGCAATATCGGCGGTGGCGGCAGTCACCATCACCATAGCCGTGAACACCTATACACGCGCCATAGCAGAAGGAACACTCCTTTGGAATGAGGGCGCGGGGCTCAGAACATCGGCTGAGTTGTTGGAACTGAAAACCAGAGTGAATCAGATAAGAGGGTATTACGGGCTTTCAGCCATCAGCCTGCCATATGAAGGAGCGACGGGAAGCAATACCATCAAGCATTTGCACACCTGGAAAGGGAACATGGATGCACTAAAACAAGGGCTTGCCGATACATGCACGGTGAGCGGGGCGACGGTGCCCAATTGGGTGGCAAGGGAGAGAAATGCGCCAAGTGCCGGAGTGGTCAGCCAGGTAAGAACAGCGGTGGGCAGCTTGTAAACGGATAAGATTTCGCTCCTGTGGGAGCAACCGGGCGATCCTAACGCCCGGACCATTAGGGCGAAACAAAGGGCCTTCCGGTCGCCCTTTGGAATCCTTCGGAAGGGCGGCATTTACCGCCCTTCCTTAAACCAGGGGGAAGGTTCGTCTGGCTTACTGGATTAATCCCAACACCTTCCATGAGTTGGCCCAATTGTGCCCTGCTGGCTTTCTGCTCCGGGGTAATGTTGCTCTTATCCATAAATGAAACCTCCATGCTGTTTCTATCCTATCACAGCTTGGAGGTTTACACAAAATTCGGGACAGTCTCACTGTAACCGGAGGAACCATCCCAAGCACCAACCACAGGGGGGGTAATTTGTTTTTCGCGGCGTCTTCTTTCCTTTATCTCATCTCGCGAAGCATATCCATTGCTTCTTTTATGCCCTGTGTGGCAGCTTTCTCAAACCAATACATTGCGGTATCAAGGTTTTTGTCTACTCCTTCACCATAATAGTAGCACAGGCCGAGCCCATACTGCGCTTCAGCCAGGCCTTGCTTGGCAGCGAGCATGTACCACTTGAACGCATCCTCATAACTTTGTTCTACGCCAGACCCTTGTGCATAGCAAGAGGCGACGTTGGTTTGTGCATCGCTGTTACCTTGCTCTGCGGCAAGCATGTACCATTTAAATGCTTCCTTATCATCAACCTTCACGCCCAGCCCTTCCGCATAAAAAGCACCCAAATTGTTCTGCGCAGTAGCGCTGCCTTGTTTTGCAGACAATGTGAGCCATTTGATTGCTTCTGCATAATTTTGAGCAACACCTTTTCCGCCATAGTAGCATTTGCTGATATTCTCTTGCGCTGACATATCGCCTTGCTCTGCGGCAAGCATGAACCATTTGAACGCTTCCTCGTCATCGACCTCCACACCATGCCCATACGCATAACAAATTCCAAGTATATTCTGTGCACTGGTGCTGCCTTGTTCTGCCGATGTCGTAAACCATTTGACCGCTTCTGTATAATCCTGTGCTACACCTGTGCCATCATAGTAGCAATAACCGACATCGTTTTGCGCGTACATGTAACCTTGTTTTGCAGAAAGCATGTACCATTTAAAAGCTTGCGCATCATCGGCATTCACACCGTGTCCATACTGATAGCAAACGCCAAGATAATACTGTGCGAAAAAACTTCCCTGCTCTGCCGACGCCGTGAACCACTTGACCGCTTCTGTATAGTTTTGCGCTACACCTTTTCCAACATAGTAGAAATAGCCGACATTATCTTGCGCGTACATGTAACCTTGTTTTGCGGAAAGCATGTACCATTTGAAGGCTTGTGCATCATCGGCATCTACGCCGAATCCGTACTGATAACAATCCCCAAGAGAGTACTGCGCGAATCTGCTGCCCTGCCTTGTCGATGACAAGAACCATATGATGGCTTCTCTATAGTTTTGCGCTACGCCTATTCCAGCATAGTAGCAATAGCCAACATTGTCTTGCGCGTATATGTAGCCTTGCTCTGCAGAAAGCATATACCATTTGAACGCTTCCGTATCATCGGCTTTAACACCCCATCCATACTGATAACAATCTCCAAGATTGTTCTGTGCATGTGCGCAGCCTTGCTCTGCCGCCAGCGTATACCATTTGACCGCTTCTGTATAATTTTGCGCTACACCTTTTCCAACATTGTAGAAATAACCGACATAATCTTGCGCTAACATATGGCCTTGCTCTGCAGCACGCTTGTACCAATTGAAAGCAACCTCCATATTGGCATCTACGCCGTAACCATTCTCATAACAATTTCCTATCAGAAACTGCATCTGGGCATAGGCTCCTTTAGCCGCTTTCACAAAAGGATGGATGGCTGCTTCATGCACTTTCGCTTGCAGGGCTGCGCCAGTGCGCTGATCCAACGCTTGTCTGCCTGTTTCTGCCAGGGCAGATATATTTCCGAAGAGCATATATAGGAGCAAGACCGCTAATATGTTTATTCTGATGCGCTGCATCTTTGATCCCCCTTTTTCTCTGATGAAGAGCTATGGATCTCAGGACTACCATTTACAATCGTTTCGTGTTTCTGGTGATGCAAGCGCTTGGGAAGAGGCTTATCATTCAGCGCCGCCTACTCCCCGCCATTGCGTACCCACTCGAAGGCAAGCTTCAGTACATTCAACAATGGCTCTATGGTCAGGACTTCAGGACGATCCCATTTTTGGTGATAAAAAGCTACAATCTGCTGCGGCACTTTGAAAGGAAGCAGCGTTGCGGCCTTGAGACCGGCCTGGCTGAAGGAACCGGCATCACTCCCGCCGGCGCCGATGGGGTTCGGCTTCGCTTTGTAGGGGACA
>JAEVYX010000104.1 GCA_023392515.1 Bacillota bacterium
GCTGAAACTAAAATGGATGCATAGGAGGAACAAATATGCTGGCTTTGGTAATCGTCTTTGTGTTACTGTTGCTGATGAATGCTCCTATTGCATTCGTAATCGGTGGAGCAGGGTTGACTTGGTTTGCATCGGCGGGTTCATCCTTAACGACGGCAACCACCCGGGTAATTGCTCAAACACAGTCTATCGCCTTTCTTGCCGTGCCCTTCTTCATCTTTGCCGGTAATCTGATGAACCGTACGGGCATCACCAAGAATCTGATTAGCTTTTCCCGCCTTTTAACCCGCCGCATGGTTGGCGGTATCGCGCAGGTTTCTGTTATCCTGTCAACCCTCATGGGTGGTGTTTCCGGCTCTGCTGTGGCAGACGCTACCATGGAAGCCCGCATCCTGGGCCCTGAAATGATCAAGCGCGGTTATACAAAGGGGTATGCAGGCGGCGTTTTGTGCCTGACCTCCTTGATCACCGCCACCATTCCGCCTTCTCTGGGATTGATCCTATATGGCTTCATCGGCGGCGTGTCCATCGGAAAGTTGTTTGTGGCAGGCCTTATCCCGGGTATTTTGATGATGTTTGTACTGATGTTTACCGTACACCACACCTCCAAGCGCCGCGGCTTTGACCTCCCTGTTCCCAACGCCAAGAAGCCCACATGGAAAGAAATCGGAACCGAGCTTAAAAAGTCCGTCTGGGCGTTGATCTTCCCCTTGATTTTGATTGTCGGAATTCGCTTTGGATTGTTTACCCCTACCGAGGCCGGTGCATTTGCTGTGGTTTACTCCTTGGTTGTCGGCGCTTTCATCTATAAGGAGCTGACTTGGGCAAACTTCAAGGCTGCCCTGAAAGATTCTTTCATTGACAATGGCGGCATCATTTTGATCATCGCAATGTCCGGCATCTTCAGCTATGCTTTGACCCGGGAGCAGACCCCGACCCTTCTGGCCAATGTCCTCTTCGGCCTAACCAGCAATCCCACCATTTTGATGATCATCATCATTCTGCTGCTATGCATATTGGGCATGTTCATTGACAGTAACGTAAACATCATGCTGCTGACCCCTTTGTTCCTGCCGGTGCTGCAGAAAATGGGCGTGGATCCTGTTCACTTCGGCATCTGCATGATGACCATTGTTACCATGGGCTGTATGACCCCTCCTGTCGGTACGGCGCTTTATACGGTGTGCGATATATTGGATTGCCCCGTTGAGCAGTACTTCAAGGAAACGATGCCCTTTTATGCAGCTGTTGTTTTGCTTGTAATCTTCCTGGTGTTTATGCCGGGCGTGGTTATGTGGCTGCCCAATCTTATCTACGGTTGAAGAATGCACCGCTAAGGCGGAAGGATGTGCAAAGTAATGAAAATGTCATTCCGATGGTTCGGAGAGGGATTTGATTCGGTAAAGCTGTGGCAGATCCGGCAAATCCCAGGTATGGTGGGTGTGATTACCACCTTATATGATACCAAGCCAGGGGAAGAGTGGGACTTGGATGCCATTCGAAAGATGAAAAAGCAAGTGGAAGACGCCGGTCTTGAACTGCTTGGCATCGAAAGTGTAAACATCCATGACGCGATCAAGGTAGGCTCCCCGGACCGTGATCAGTACATTCAAAACTATATCAACACCATCCGCAAGCTGGGCAGCGAAGGAATTCGCATGATTTGTTACAACTTCATGCCCGTGTTTGACTGGACCCGTTCCGATCTGGCTAAGGTGCGCCCTGACGGATCGACCGTTCTTGCGTATGATCAGAATGTTATTGACAAGATCAGGCCTGAGGAGATGTTCTCCCAGCTTGATTCCGGGAGCAACGGCTTTGTTCTGCCTGGCTGGGAACCTGAGCGCATGTCTCATGTGAAAGAGCTGTTCGCCATGTACAAGAATGTGGACGAGCAAAAGCTCTTTGACAACCTGGTGTATTTTCTCAAAACTATCATGCCTGTGTGTGACGAGTATGATGTGAACATGGCCCTCCATATTGATGATCCCGCATGGAGCGTCTTTGGGCTTCCCCGAGTTGTAACCTGCAAGGAAGCGATTCTGAAACTGATGAACGCGGTGCCCAACAAGCATAACGGCATGACGCTCTGTACCGGGAGCCTCAGTTCCAACCCGAAAAACGACATTCCTGATATCATCCGCAGCCTGAAGGGGCGAATCCATTTCGCCCATATCCGTAACACAAAACATACTGCTCCAGGCGTGTTTGAGGAATCGGCGCATTATGCGAAAGATGGCTCATTGGATATGGTGGAGATTGTTCGAGCGTTTGTGGATATTGGCTTTGAAGGCCCTGTACGCCCCGATCACGGCCGCGCTATTTGGGGTGAAGTGGCCATGCCCGGTTACGGACTGTATGACAGAGCCTTGGGCAGCCAGTACATCCTGGGCCTGTATGACGCCATTGTCAGGGAACAAATTCGGAGATAAGCTATGAAAAAAGCCGTCCTCATCATTTACTGGAAAGTTCCCGAAGGCATGCTGCCTTGTAAACAGGGAGAGCTTGACTTGTAAAGGATGGGGGCAGCTTTTTTATGGAGGATAGTATGCTGAAGGTAATGATTGTTGGCTGCGGCGGCATTGCTCCAGCGCATATTGAGGGCTACCTGAATGCTGGCGAAGATATCGAGATTGCCGCTCTGGCGGATAGCAATACCGCGCGCGGAGAAGAATTGGCGGCCCGATATGGGCTGAAAAAGGCTGCCATAACAGCGGACTACCGTACCATGCTGAATATATGCGATGTGGTATCTGTTTGTACGCCTCCGTCTCTTCACCGGGATATTGCGGTGAATGCATTGAATGCAGGATGCCATATACTCCTGGAAAAGCCCATGGCCCCATCTTTGAAGGAATGTGACGAAATCCTTGAAGCCGCGGCGCGCAATGACCGGGTATTGTCTGTTGTGGTTCAGTCCCGCTTCATTTCCGGAATTCGAAATGCAGTTGATATGGTTAAGAGCGGCACTTACGGGAAAAATCTGTTTTCACAAATCAATTCCGTATGGTATCGCGGTAAAAACTATTACGATTTGGGATGGCGGGGCCGCTGGACAGTGGAAGGCGGCGGCTGCACACAAAATCATTCCATTCACCATATTGATTTGCTTTTATGGGCCAAGGGGATGCCTAAAACACTGACGGCTTTCATGACCAATCTTGATCATCCCAATTCCGAGGAAGAGGATTTTTCCTCCTCTATCCTCACCTATGCGGATGGTTCGGTGGCGCAGATCACAAGCACACTTGTGTCCCATGGCGAGCCGCAGCTGCTTACCTTTCAAATGGAGAAGGCAGGCATTGCCATTCCCTTTAAGGCCATGTGCTCCAAGGCCCGCAGCAATGGCTTTCCCGAGGAGGACGCGGACATGAAAGCGCAAGTGGAAGCAGACTTCGCCGCACGCCCCAAGCTCCCCTTGGAGAACCACGACGGGCAGGTAAAGAACTTCCTTGCCGCCATCCTGCGTAAGGAGTTCCTTAACGCCGATGGTCAAGACGGACGCAATTGCATCGAACTGATCACGGGCGTGTATAAATCCGCAATTACCCACGAAACGGTAACTTTCCCCATTGCTGCAACCGATGTGTTTTATGGCAGCGGCTGGCGGGAGAAAGCCCCTCATTTCCATGAGAAGGAAAAAGATGTAGAAGCCTTTGCAGACACAACCATTACCAACTTCAAAAACAAGTTTTAAGGCGGTGTCATATGGAACAATTTCAGTTTGAAAAGCTCATATTGAAGCGGTATGACAGCCGCGGGGAAATGGGAGAGGCAGCAGGTGCGCATGCTGTGGCGATCATGAAGAAGCTGCTTGCGCAAAAGTCGGAGATCAACGTTCTTTTTGCCGCAGCCCCTTCGCAAAATGAGGTACTTGCAGCAGTGGCTTCCTCCGATGTTGATTTTTCACGGATTCATGCGCTGCATATGGACGAGTATATCGGGCTGGCAAAGGATGCGCCCCAACGGTTTTCTCATTACTTGGATGAGCATATTTTTGGCCTTTGCCCGTTTAAGAGTGTTGCGTACCTTGGGGCGGTAGAAGTTGGCGAAGCAATGTGCAACCGCTATGAGCAAACTCTCCGGGGCCATCCTTTGGATATGGCTTTTATCGGCCTGGGGGAAAACGGGCATATCGCCTTCAATGACCCTCATGAAGCGGACTTTCAAGACAAAGCGCTTGTAAAGATCGTTTCTTTGGATCAGCGATGCCGCGAGCAGCAGGTGCATGACGGTTGCTTTGAAAGCCTTGATAAGGTGCCAAGCCAGGCAGTGACATTGACCATTCCGGCTATTATGGCAGCCCCTTACCTGGTTTGCACCGTGCCTGCGGCCGCAAAGGCGGAAGCGGTGATGCGCACCGCCCATGACCCGATTTCCGAGGCGTGTCCGGGGACCATTCTTAGAACGCATCAAAACTGTGTTTTGTTTTGTGACGCACAAAGCGGAAAGCACCTTTAAGAATGGAGGAGAAAAGAAATGAAACTGAATCTTGAAAGCATCAGAAATGGCGCGTTTGATGGCAAGGATTATATCCTGCCCAGGTTTGACATTGATGCCATGGTAAAAAAGACCCGGGGAAATCCCACATGGCTGCATTTTGGCGCAGGCAATATCCTCCGAGCTTTCCCTTGTGTACTGTGCCAGAAACTGCTGGAAAGCGGCGATACCGATCGAGGCATGATCGTTGTGGAAAGCTATGATGAGGATATCATTGCCAAGGCCTTTACCCCCTATGACAACCTTTGCCTGGCGGTGTCACTAAAGAGCAACGGCACGGTGGAAAAACGCGTGGTGGCTTCTGTGGCGGAAGCGCTGGGCTATGGTGCGCATCAGGCGCGGGTGAATGAAATCTTTACATCAGCCAGCCTGCAGATGGTGTCCATGACCATTACCGAGAAAGGATATTCCGTTTTGGATGCCCAGGGAAATCCGCTGCGTTACTGTGCGGGGGATTTTGAGAGTATGGAAGCACCTGTATCCATTATGGGCATCCTCGCAAAACTCTTGTATGCACGGTACATTGCCGGTAAAAAGCCAATCGCCATGGTTTCCATGGACAATTGTTCCCATAACGGCACAATTCTTTACAGCAGCATTCATGCCATCGCAAAAAGCTGGGCAAACAAGGGCGTTGTCGATCAGGGCTTCATGGCCTATCTGGAGGACCCCGCCCAGGTGTCTTTCACCTGGAGCATGATTGATAAAATTACTCCCCGTCCCGCTGAGGAAGTCATCAAAATGCTTGCCCAGGATGGCTTCGAAGGCGCCGAAGTGGTGGTTACCAACAAAAACACCTACGTCAGCGGCATGGTGAACGCTGAAGAATGTGAATATCTGGCTATTGAAGACCGGTTCCCCAACGGCAGGCCGCCGCTGGAAAAGGTGGGTGTCATCTTTGGTGACCGCGAAACGGTGGACAAAATCGAAAAAATGAAGGTTTGCACTTGCCTGAACCCCTTGCATACCTGCCTGGCCATATTTGGCTGTTTGATGGGACATAAGCGGATTTCCGAAGAAATGAAGGACGTCACACTTAGCGAGATGGTTCGCCGCATCGGCTATGTAGAAGGCATGCCTGTGGTGGTGGATCCCAAGATCATGAGCGTAAAGCAGTTTATCGACGAGGTGGTGGAGCTTCGGCTGCCCAATCCCTTCATGCCGGATACGCCCCAGCGCATTGCCTGCGATACCTCCAAAAAGCTGCCCGTGCGGTTTGGTGAAACGCTGAAAGCATACCTTGCCAAAGGTGAAAAGGATCTTTCTTTTCTTACCTTTATTCCCATGGTGTTTGCGGGCTATGCACGTTATCTTACGGGTATTGGTGATGATGGGTGCGGGTTTGAACTTTCTCCTGATCCAGGCCTGGCCTTCCTGACCCCTTGTGTGGCAGGATATGAGTTGGGCAAGCCCTTTGACATCAAAAAGCTGCGTCCGCTGTTTTCCAACGCAGATATCTTTGGCGTGGATCTGTATGCCTGTGGACTGGGCGAAAAGGCGGAATCGCTGTTTGCGCAGATGAATGCCGGCATAGGCGCCATACGGGCTACCATCGACAAGTACCTCAAAGATGTGAAGTAAGGAGCGTTTGCCATGAAGGCTTTTATGGATAAGGATTTTCTTTTGCAGACCGATTCTGCGAGGACTCTTTTTCACGACTATGCGGAGAATATGCCCATCAACGATTTTCATTGCCATGTGGTGGTGAAGGAAATCTGCGAAGACAAACAGTATGACAATCTGACCCAGGTGTGGCTGTCTGGCGATCATTACAAATGGCGTGCCATGCGCCTCAACGGCGTGAAGGAAGAACTCATTACCGGAAATGCGCCCGACTATGACAAGTTCCTTGCCTACGCTTCCACGGTGGCTTCCGCTATCGGAAATCCCCTGTATCACTGGACGCATCTTGAATTGCAGCGGTATTTCAATATCTATGAGCCTCTTAATGAAGAGACGGCGCCTGCAATCTGGGAGAAGGCTAACAAGATTCTTCGGGAAGGGCTTACCACCCGGCAGATGATTCTGCGTTCCAATGTAAAAACCATATGTTCCACCGATGATCCCGCCGATGATCTGCGCTATCACAAAGAGTTGCGGGACAAGGGGGATTTCCCTGTAAAGGTGCTTCCTTCCTATCGCCCCGACCAGGCGCTGGATGTGCGAAATCCCGCTTTCCCCGCCTATATGGAACGGCTGGGCAAAGCATCAGGCATTTCCATACAGGATGTTTCTTCTTTGAAAGACGCGCTTATGCAGCGGTTGAATTTCTTTGATGAAATGGGCTGCCGGGTGTCTGATCATGCATTCTCCTATGTGCCTTATGCCGAAGCAACCGAGGCCGAGGTGGATACTATCCTGCGCAAAGCCTTGCAGGGAGAAGAACTTACCGTCAAGGATGAAGAGCAGTACAAAACCAAACTCTTGCAGTTTCTGGCCAGCAGCTACAAAGACAAGAACATGATTATGCAGTTCCACATTGGGCCCATTCGCCGGGTAAACAGTGACATGACCCGCAAAATCGGCGCCGATACGGGCTTCGACTCCATTAATGACCTGAACATTGCAGAGCCGCTTGCCAAGTTCCTTAACAGTGTCAATGAGCAGGGAATGCCCAAAACGGTGCTTTACTGCCTAAACCCCAAAGACAACTATGTGCTGGGTACCATGATCGGAAATTTTGCGGATGGCGGTATGGCCGGCAAGATGCAGTTTGGCTCTGCCTGGTGGTTCAACGATCATCGTGACGGCATGGAAGACCAGATGAAGACATTAGCGAACTTGGGTATGCTGTCCCGCTTTGTCGGCATGCTTACAGACAGCCGCAGCTTTACATCTTATCCACGTTTTGAGTATTTCCGCCGCATTCTGTGCAATATCGTAGGCACTTGGATGGAAGAGGGCGAAATTGCCTGCGATATGAACCGCATGGGAAAACTGGTACAGGATATATGCTATAACAATATCGAGAGGCTGTTTGAGCGGTAAGGGATACGGATATGACGGGAAGAGAGCGGATACTCAGTGTTTTGCGGGGAGAAATACCGGACCGGGTGCCTGTGTGCCCTTTTGTACAGCAGGAATATCTCTCCTACTATTTTGGAAGAAATGATACTGATCGTATCGTTGATGCGGTAAGGCTGGCCAAAGTGCTGGACTTTGACGTGTTTACCCGCGACACTTATCACATCGAACCTCACTACACCCGCAGAAGCTACCCCAACTGGGAAGTGGAAAAGCGTCAGTACGTGGAAGGCGGCATCGCCCACCGCGTACTGACCATCACTACCCCGGGGGGAGTGCTTACCCAGCGCGAGGTGGCGCCATACGATCCCGCCACCATCAGCGGAATCCATTTCAGCACAAAGGAATACCTGCTATCGGACCTGGAAAAAGGCTTTCTTATCTTTAAAAAATACATGCCTCAGCCCGGATATGATTATGCAGAGGATATGAAAAACCATGCCGCATGGGCACAGGCCGTTGTGGGGGATCAAGGCCTCAATTGTCCGTGGGGGACGGGAGGTGTGTACAACACAGCCTCTACCCTGCGAAGCGTGGAAGACCTTATGTGTGACCCTTACGACGATGAGGAGCTATATGGCGAGTTCATGACCTTTCTCACGGATATCCTTGTATCCGATTATGAGAAAATGTGTGACACGGACTATGCCATCCTGGGCCTGCAGGGCAACATCGCCAATGCGGGCATGCTCAGTTGCGACTTTTTTAGCCGTTACGTTATGCCCTACGAAGAGCGGGTTTTGAAAACAGTCAAGGAAAGAGGCAAGTTTACCCTTTATCACAACTGCGGGCTTGCCCGAAGACTGTATCCCGCCTATGAGCAGATGCATATGACACTTTTTGAGACGCTTTCACCTGCACCGCAAGGGGACAATTCCATGGCGGAAGCCAAGGCAACCCTTGGTAAGACCAAGGTCCTGGCAGGCAATCTGGACCAGATTCGCTTTCTGAAAACAGCTTCGCTGCAGCAGGTGGAGAACGCTACACGCGAATTGGTGGAAATGGCGAAGGCTGGCGGAAGATATATCTTTGCAGCCAGCGATTATCTGGAAAAGGATACGCCTCTGGAGAACGTAAAGGCTATGCTTCGTGCCGCCAAAGATGCGGGACAATATTGATCAAGCGCCTTGAAAGGGAACCTTGATGAAAAAGTTGGTTGTGTTGGTTGCCGTAATGTGCATGTCCTGCTCGGCAATTTTTGTGCGTTTTTCTTCCGCTCCTTCTGTGGTGCTGGCGCTTTATAGGCTTACCTTCTGTACAATTTTGCTCACACCTGCGGTGCTTTTGAAACATCTGGATGAAATGAAATCTCTCAAGCTCCGCGAGGTTTTGAACTTCGCGGCAGGTGGGCTATGCCTGGGGCTGCACTTTTTCTGCTATTTTGAATCGCTGAAGTATACTTCCATTGCGGCAGCGGTGATGCTGGCTTGCACAGAAGTCTTCTTTGTGGCGATTGCAGCCCGGTTCCTCTTTGGTGAGGTTATCACACGAAAGGGCTGGGCTGGGATTCTGATAACCTTTGTTGGAAGCGCGATGGTAACCCTGGCAAAGGATGCACAAGGCTTGAATGCGCTGAAAGGCAACCTGCTGGCGCTGCTATCCGCGGTGCTCATTGCTGCCAATACATTGATTGGCAAGAAAAGCCGCGCCCAAAGTTCTACAACGCTGTATACTTTTGTAATGTACGGTTTTGCGTCTTTGACACTGCTTATAGCGTGCGGTGTGATGGGGCATGGCATTGTGGGTTATGCGCCCATAAATCTTCTAACCGCATTGGGTATGGCTGTACTTTGCACTATCCTTGGGCACAGCCTGATCAGTTGGAGCCTGAAATATGAGAAGGCTTCATTCGTCAGCTCGGCAAAGCTCATGACCCCGGTGTATTCAGCACTTTTCGGCTGGCTCTTCTTGGGTGAAGTGCCAACTCCGATTGTCATTTTCAGCGCATTGGTTATACTGTTGGGTGTATATTACTATTCGCGTCAATGCCGTTCCCAGACAGAGCTAACATCCGCCGTACAAACGGAGGGGTGAAAACTAAATAGTGATCTGCATAAAAGAAATAGACTCTCCTGAAAAAAACAGGAAGTCTTTTTTCATCCACATTTCATCTCGTGGCAGTTGGCATGCAGATGATTAAACGGTGAACAATTTATCGGTACTGCTTTGGCGAAAGCCCTGTATATTTTTTAAATATTTTGCTGTAGTAGCTTTGATCGGCAAAGCCCATGGCGATTGCAATATCCATTAATGAATAATCAGTAGCGGTAAGCAGCCGCTTACTTTCTTCCACGCGAACACGGTTAAGATATGCTTTGAATCCGATACCAGTTGCCTTATGAAATTGGGATGAAAAATACGTTGGGCTCAACTTGACCTGTGTAGCAACCGTCTCCAATGTAAGGGGCTCGGGATAGTGCTTGGCAATGTAGCTGATAGCGGCAACGATGGACGGATTGCCGCCGCTTGCGGGCAGAAGAAGCGCATCAACAAAGCTTACAACAATCTCTTGCAATTGATAGCAGAGCGTTTCGAAATCGTTGATTTCATAAAGCACTGATAAAAACCGGTTATTGAGGCGAAAGACTCTGTCTGTAACCGCTCCGCCTTCGATGGCCACGCGGGAGAGAAGTGTCGTCAGCTCAAGGGCGCGGTTTTTCATGATGTCCATCTGCCCGCCCTCGCAAAACAGCACGTATCCCAGCAAATCGTTCAGCACTCCCTTGGCGGCTTGGACATCGCCCGTTTTTACTTTGATGAGCAGCTCTTTCTCTTTTTCATAAGGATAGCCTTCAGCTTTTGAAACACCTTGTGACTTATATAGCTGAATGGTTTCGTTGATGCGGGATTGCTGGTAGAGCTTTTCTTGATTTTGACGGAGCTCCTGCCGTTCGGCTGGAAACAAAGGGGAGAGCAGGTAGTCAATCAGCTTGCTAATGGTGCTGACCCTGGCGGGCTGGATGATCTTTAACGTTTGCAACTCATCGTACAATTCAAGTAAAAGCGTAGGGGAAAGGCTGTGCTTTTTTGATATGTCGCTGACCAGCGTTGAATCGGGCGTATCCATTAAAAATGGGCCTACGATGATGCTTCCAAGCAGCGCACCGGAATTCAGCAAAGGAAAGGCAATATGGTTAAGGTTGGCGTGACATGAAAAAATATAGCTTTCGCCTAAGGCCTGCGCACGCTGCCCTGCCTTGAGATGTACGTGAAAGCATTCGCCATGGGTAAACACATTGCGCTTCAGCAGCTTGCAATAGCCCGTTTCCAAACCATGGGCATCCAGCAGGCTGCCGGCTTCATCAATCAATTGCACGGGCAGTTCTATACAAACACATAAGGTGTGCAGTATATCGTGCAATTTTTGCTGCGGGATAAGTGAATAAATGGCTGATTGCATGTGCACCTCAAAAAAATACAAATTATCATAAGAACATACAAGAATTCATTGTGTGATTTTATTATAATTCAGATAATGTAAATTAACAAGACAAATAGGGAGAAATCAATATGGATATGCAAGAAATTTCCATCCAATTGCAGGCCGGGAAGGCTAAAAATGTAAAGGAATTGGTGCAACAGGCCATTGATGAGGGTGTGCCCGCAAAGCAGATCCTGGAGGAGGGCCTCCTTAGTGGTATGGGCATTATCGGTGAGAAGTTCAAAAACAATGAGGTGTTTGTACCCGAAGTGCTTGTAGCGGCGCGTGCCATGAACATGGGCGCAGCACTTTTGAAACCCTTGCTGGTGGAAGCAGGCATAAAGGCGACTGGCAAGGTTTGCATCGGCACAGTGAAGGGCGATTTACACGATATTGGGAAAAACATAGTGAAGATGATGATGGAGGGCAAGGGGCTGGAAGTGATCGATCTTGGTACTGATGTTGCACCTGAAGCCTTCATCCAAACGGCTATAGACCAAAATTGCCAGATTATTTGCTGCTCAGCACTTTTGACCACTACCATGGGTGTGATGCAGGATGTAGTGAAGGCGGCAAACGAGGCGGGCATACGGGATAAGGTCAAGATCATGGTTGGCGGGGCACCTGTGACGGAAGCCTTCTGCCGGCAAATCGGTGCGGATGCTTATACACCTGACGCAGCAAGTGCGGCTGACCAAGCAGTTACTTATTGCGCCGCATAGCTTTACTGAATAGGATGGGGATTAATATGCAGCCCAAAGAAATATTGTTAAAAGTCTTACGGCATGAGCAGATGGAGACAGCACCGTGGGTTCCGTTTGCAGGTGTACATGCAGGCAAGCTGATCGGAAAGTCGGCCAAGGAAGTTCTTACCGATGAAAATGTGCTGTTTGATGCGCTGATGGCAGTTAACAAGTTGTATAAACCACACGGTCAACCCGTGATGTTTGACTTGCAGATTGAGGCAGAGATTCTTGGCTGCGAACTTGCATGGGTAGAGAACAGCCCGCCCTCCGTCAAGACACATCCCTTACAGGACACCATGACCGTGCCGTGCCGATGCACTTTGCCTAAGGAATCCGACGGGCGTATCCCGATGGTTCTTTCGGCCATGCGCCGCTTGAAAGAGGCTGTTGGCGAAACTACCGCGCTGTACGGGCTGGTGTGCGGTCCCTTTACACTGGCCAGCCATTTGCGGGGCAACGACCTGTTTATGGACATGTTCGATGATGAGGAGTATGTGAAGGAACTGCTTGGCTATTGCGTGGAATGTGCAAAACAAATGTCTGCGTATTACTTGAGCGCCGGCATGGATGTGATTGCTGTGGTTGATCCGCTTGTAAGTCAGATTTCCAGCAGCCACTTTGAAGAATTTCTGTCGGAGCCCTACGCGAGCTTTTTCACATTCTTGCGGGAAAAGGGTGCTTTGTCCAGTTTCTTCGTCTGCGGCGATGCAAGCCGCAATATCGAGGTGATGTGCAGAACCCTGCCTGACAGCATCAGTGTAGACGAAAACGTCGATCTGCCGGCTGCCAAGAAGATCACCGACCGATACAATATTGCCATTGGCGGCAATATCCCGCTGACCAGTGTGATGCTGCATGGCACGCAGCAGGACAATATGAAATATGTAATTGACCTTGTGGATAAGTTGGGAGAAACGAAGAATTTCATTATTGCACCGGGGTGCGATATGCCCTACGCTGTACCTGTAGAAAATGGCATTGCGGTGGCGCAGGCTGTCTTGCAGCCTGGGCAGACACGCGAGATGCTGAAAAACTATGTAGCTATAGAGGACAATATCGAGGTTGCACTTCCCGATTACGATCACCTGCAAAAGCCGCTGATAGAGGTCTTCACCCTGGACAGTGACACCTGCGCTGCTTGCACCTATATGATGGGTGCTGCGAGCATTGCCAAAGCGTATTTCGGAGATGCCATTGATATAGCGGAATATAAGTTTACCATCAAGGAAAACATTGCCCGCTGCAAGAAGATGGGGGTTAAAAATCTACCCTGCATTTACATCAACGGAAAGTTGTGCTTTTCCTCCATTATCCCCAGCAAGGAGGAGCTGCAAAACGCGATTGAGGCGGTGCTGTGATGCGGCTGCTTCTTATCACGGGCTTCCTTGGGTCTGGCAAGACAACATTTTTAAAGGAGCTGCTTGCCATGCAAAAGGGTAAGCGGCTTTCCCTTATCGTAAATGAATTCGGCAGGGTTGGCGTGGACGGTGCATTGCTTTTGAACCTTGGCGCAAGTATGCGTGAGGTTGTGGGCGGGTCAATCTTCTGCACCTGCCGGCTTTACCAGTTTGAAGAAGCACTTTTACAAGCTATTCAGGAAAATCCTGAACTGATTTTGGTGGAAGCCTCAGGTTTATCTGACCCGACCGCAATCCGTACAGTGCTTTCGCAGCATTCTGAAATCGACTATCAGGGTTGCGTAGCACTATGTGACGCGGCAAGCGTGGAAAAGGTGCTTTCTACCGCGAGAGTCTGCGCAAAGCAGTTATCCGTCAGCGATTTGATACTGCTCAACAAAACCGATTTGGTGAGCGCAGAAGAGGCAGCACGATTACAGTTGTTCTTATCAAAACGCTTTCCGCTGGCAAGTGTTCAAGCGACCATCCAAGGCAAGTGCCTGCCCGAATGGCTGGACGCAATAGACGCCCATGCGGAGCTTGTGTCCTTTCAGGACAGCAGGGATATAACGCTGCAAAAGGCGTATATTGCCGTTTCATCCGAGATGACGAGGGAACAGTGCGCATCATTTGTAAAGCTGTTCGTTGAGGAAACCTATCGTGTGAAAGGTTTTGTACGCCTCGCGGAAGGCTGGTTTTTAACGGACTGTGTGGGAGCTTACGTACACATGCAGCCGTGTGAGCCGGCCGCCGGACAGGAAAGCGGTTTGGTTGCATTGGCGGGGCAAGGTATGAACCTGCGCAGGTCACTTAAGGAAGCGGTAAAATGGTACGGGGATTTTATTCAAAATGTTCGCTTTGACTAAGAAAGACAGTACGAATAAAGCAAGGTCTATTTAGGGCATTGCGCTTCCTATCAAAAGAATGGTACGGGGCTTTGTGATATGAAAGATGATAGCTTGATTAAGCTGGCATTGTCCTGCGGAGCAAAGCATGCCACGCTGCTGAAGCAGCAGGATATTGTACTCAATGCAATATTTCGTGACATCTGCCGGAGCAATGGCTGCGGAAATTACGGCAGGTGTTATATGTGTCCTCCTGATGCGGGTGAGATCAACATTCTGATGGACAGGGTACGGGAATATCCTTGTGCTATGATGTACCAGACCATATATGAGATTGAAGATTCTTATGATATAGAGGGCATGCTGGAGGCAGGCAAGCTGCACAGCCAGTGCAGCCAAAAGTTGGAGCATAGATTGCGGACAATGCACGCACAAGGGTATTTGCATCTGTCTGCGGGCGGATGCCGCCTGTGTGATCGCTGCACCAAGGGCGATGGGCAGCCATGCCGCTTTCCAAAGGATGCAATGCCCTCCTTGGAAGCGTATGGTGTTGATGTATACAATACGGCGGCCCATGCAGGGCTTAAGTACATCAACGGGCAAAACACCGTCACCTACTTTGGAATGGTGCTGCTTTCGGAGGAATGACATGCCAAGGCTGATTGTTTGGGAGGGCGAATTAAGCACGAGCGTTGACTTTGAGGGAACGCCCGTGCTTTCGCATGTACTTGTTGCCCATGGTTTTGAACAAACATCTCCCTGCGGTGGTCATGGCACATGTGGAAAGTGCGCTGTAAAGGCCACCGGTGCAATATCAACCCAAAATGAAACAGAGAAGCGGTTTGGAACAAGACTTTCCTGCCAGATATGGCTTTTGGGTGATTGTGAGGTTATCCTTCCTGTAAAGCGGGAAATGCAGCAGATTGAGGTTGGCGGTGAGGTGGAGGCGGATGAACCGCACCCTATGATGGGAAGGTTGGGTGCGGCTATCGACATCGGCACAACAACGCTGGCTATGCGGCTGTATGACTTGAAGATGGGGAAATCAAAGGGCATCATAACAGCAGTCAATCCTCAGACAGTGGTTTCTGCGGATGTGATGGGGCGCATTGGTGCGGCCGTGAACGGCAGGCTGGAGCAGATGCGTATCATGCTTCAAGATACGCTGAAGAATATGCTGGACGAGTTGTGTTCGCTAAGCGGCATTTCTTCCGATGCGGTGGATATACTGGTTGCGACGGGCAATACAACCATGCTGTATCTCCTGACGGGCAGAAATCCCCAAGCATTTGCCTGTGCGCCATTCGAGGCGGACTGCCTTTTTGGGGAATGGATTGAACTGCTGGGCAGACGCACCTTTCTGCCCCAGTGCATAGGCGCCTTTGTGGGTGCGGATATCACCTGCGCGGTGCTGGCCTCGGGCATGTGCCGACAGGAAGAAACATCGCTTCTTATTGATGTGGGTACTAATGGCGAAATCGCACTATGGCATAAGGGAAAGCTCTATGTCACATCCACTGCCGCAGGGCCAGCTTTTGAGGGCAGCGGCATCCATATGGGGTGCGGTAGCGTTCGCGGTGCGATTGATAAAGTTTGGATTGATAAAGATGGAATATGCTGCCGCACTATTGGCAATGGACCTGCAACGGGTATTTGCGGCTCGGGGCTGATTGACGCGGTGGCTGCACTGCTGCGGGCCGGAAAGATTGATGAAACTGGTGCAATGGCGGAACAGCGACTGTATTTGAAGGATGGGGTCTGCCTGATCCCAAAGGACATCCGCAATGTACAGCTTGCCAAGGGAGCCATCGCGGCAGGCATAAAAACACTATTATTTGAGGTGGGTGTGGAAACAAGCAAAATAGGGAGTCTTTATGTCGCAGGCGGGTTCGGCAGTCATATAGATGTATATAACGCAGCCGCCATCGGGCTGATACCCCGGGCTTTGGCAGAAAAAGTGAAGGTGATCGGTAACGCCGCATTGGCAGGGGCTGGCCTTTTGTTGCTACGTGATGATTTTGTACAGGTATGCGCAGATTTGGTGCAAGCCGCAACCTGCATTAATCTGGGCGGCAGTCAGCTGTTTACGCAACATTATATGGAGTGTATGCTGTTTGATGAGTAATAGAATAAGTTGAGTCATGGGTACTGCATTGCAAAATATCCGTTATGCATGTAAAATGTGGATTACAAGGTGATGAAAGCCTGTTGGGTTTTGGAATATGAATGTGAAGGAGTTTGACGTATGGAACAAACCAGTCAAGCAGCCTCAAGTATTTTAGTAAATGAGAGTATTCCCGTTAAGGCCCACTATGATGTTATTGTTGTAGGCGGTGGCGTAGCGGGCGTGGCAGCGGCCATTGCGGCAGCAAGAAAAGGAAAGAGCGTATTGCTGATTGAAAAATCGGTGATGCTGGGCGGGCTTGCGACGTTGGGCTTTATTGTAATCTATCTACCGCTATGCGACGGCAGGGGGCAGAAGCTGATTGGCGGCATTTCTGAAGAAATGCTGTGGGCGTCCATTGCGCATAGTTATGACACGCTCCCGGACGCTTGGCGTGGGAAACCCAATCATATAGATGGCAATCAACGCTACCAGACATTGTTTAACGGTCCTTTGTTTACCATGCGGCTGGATCAGATGCTGGTAGATAGCGGTGCTCATATATTGTTTGACACGCTGTTTTGCGACGTAATCAAGGAAGATGGGCGGGCAACACACATCATCGTACAAAATCTTGATGGGCGTGTCGCCTATGCATGTGATACAGTGGTGGATGCCAGTGGCGATGCCGGTGTCTTTTTTAAGATGGGCGCAAAAACAATGCTTGGTAACAACTACATGTCCTATTGGGGCTATTATACCGACATGAATGCTGTCCGGGAAGCAGCGGAAAAAGGCACAATAGCTTCTGCTGTCAAAATATATACCGGCGGATCCGATTGCAACGGAAGCGGGCATCCCAAAGGTATGCGAACCATGCACGGTGTAACTGCGGCTGATGTAAATGATATGGTACTTGCAGGCCGTGCAGAAGCAATGCATCATTTGGAGCAGACTCCCATCAATACAATGGCGTATACAGGGCTTCCGGGAATGCCTCAGTTCCGTACTACCCGAATGATTATTGGAGACTATGCTCTGCGCTATGCGGACAGCCGCGTTTTCTTTGATGATTCCATTGGCTGCTGCGGTGATTGGCGCAAGGCAGATGTGCCGTTTGAGGTGCCATATCGCACGTTGACAGCCCCTGGCATTAAAAATGTATTGGCGGCGGGGCGCAACATCAGCTGCGGCGATGCCGAAGCCTGGGAGGTCACCCGGGTCATCCCTGTAGCTGCGCAAACGGGGGAGGCGGCGGGTATCGCAGCGGCGATTTCAGGCGGAAGCGATATACACGATGTTGATGCGAAGGCGATTGCCCATGAGATGGCGCTATCCGGAAGCAAAATTCATCTGTAGCCTATACTACAGAGAGATTTGATTTATTATTCCGAGCGCTATGGCATAACGATCTTATCTCGTCAACCACAGCTTCGATTTTTGCAGGTTTGGTCAAGAAAGCATTTGCGCCAAGCTCAAAAGCTTTTTGTTTGAATTGTTCGCTGCCCAACGCTGAAAAGATAATGATTACGGGTTTTACAATATTCAATAGGCTTATTTGCCTAAGTAACTCGAATCCGTCCATATTCGGCATGATGATATCAAGCAAAAGCACATCAATACGTTTTTGCTGCATAATTTGAAGACCTTTTAGTGCGTTATTTGCTATACCGGAAAGATTTATATCTGGAAAACGAGAAATGCAGCTTCCAAGAAGACTTGACAGGTCTTTGTTGTCATCAACAATTAATACATTAATTTTCATTTTAAATTACTAACCTCATCTTTTGTAATGAATTCTAGTATCAATTTTTCTCACTGGCGGTAACATAGTCGGATATAATTTCGCTGATCGTAGTGGCATCGATAGGCTTGGAAAGATGCCTGTTAAACCCGGAATCGGTTGATTGTTTTATATCGCAAGGCCTTGCATATCCGGTTAAAGCGATCAAATATGAATGCCGAAGCAAATCGTTTTCTCGTATATTCCTCGCGAATTCATAACCATTCATGCGGGGAAGACCGATATCACAAAGTATAATATCCGGCCTGTATTCCTGCGCCTTTTCCATACCTTCTGCACCGTCATAAGCTAATTCGATATTGTACCCCAAAAGTTGAATGACCGACTTCATCAGGAAAGCAAAATCCTGGTTATCATCTATCAGAAGTATTCTTATCTGTTTCATTGCGGTTAACTCCAATTAAGATTATTCCATCATATCACCAACGATAGGCAATACTATCATAAATTCTGACCCTGTACCAATTCCATTGCTAAATGCGCGCACGCTTCCTCCATGAAGTTCGGCAATGCACTTTACAATAGATAATCCTAAGCCAAGACCACTATTATGCCTATCCAGCGAGTTGTCTGCCTGCATAAAAGGTTCAAACAGCTTATCCATGAACGAAGGTGCAATGCCAATGCCCTGATCTTTTACGCATATGATGGCATCATTTTTATTTCGATGAACTGACAGTTTCACATCATCTCCCTTTTTACTGAATTTTAGTGCATTGGAAAGAAGATTTCCAATAATCTGCGTGATCCTTACATGATCTGCATTTATGTAAAGATCTTCATTATATAAATCTGCCGATAAGGCAACTCCTTTCTCATTAAACAGAGCCTTGTAGGCCTCCAATGCTTGCAAAGAAATATGGTTAAGCTCCATCTCACGCTTTCTCAATTCGATTTTATTATGAATGACGCGCGTCAGATCCAGCAGGTCGTCAACCAATTTGCATAAATGATCAACCTGACGATGAATTATTTCTTTTGCTTTTACAGTCTGCGCTTTGTCGCTTGTTAAATCAAATAATGAAAGGCCTGCCATAATAGTAGCCAGAGGATTTCTCAGCTCGTGGGATAATGCGCTGATGAACTCATTCTTGCTTCTATCAGCATTCTTTAATTCTTCTACTAAAAGAAGCGCCTTATTTTTGGTTTGCTGCAGGTCGTTTTCAATTTCAATTCTTTCAATCACATCTGCTGCCTGCCGTGATAAAAGGTCAAGCATTCGTAATTCACGGCTTTTAAATATATGACTACTCCTATACTGCGTACATAGAAACCCGACTAATTTGCCTGAACTGCTAATCATGGGCGACCATTGCATACTGTGTATATTTTCATTCAATAGCAGTGTTTTGCCAGGCATTTCGCATAAGAAAGGGCCATTTTCTACATCTTTTATAATTGTTCTCTCAATTCCAAGTCCTTTTCTCTCGCAAAAGTAAAGTGAATATGTAATCTTCTCAAAATGCTGCAAAAAAGATTCTTCAAATCCGCATTTCGCTATGGTTTTAAATGAGCCAGCAACCTCATCAAAAAACAAGACGATACCCTTTTCAGCCTGGGTTAAACCGATTGCCGCATCAAGCATTTCATTATAAATCTGCCTTGTGTTATCTCGGCGGATATATCGGCAACTAATCATATGCAGTTTGTTGAGAGCCTCCACTTCTTTAG
This sequence comes from Bacillota bacterium, assembly GCA_023392515.1. GTDB lineage: Bacteria > Bacillota > Clostridia > Christensenellales > Aristaeellaceae > JAEVYX01. The sequence goes on from JAEVYX010000104.1 coordinate 19,510, forward strand.
CCAGGTCCTGCCTGGTGGCTTTCAATTCTGATTCTCTCTTTTTCAATTCTGTAATATCGTGTCCGATTCCTAATACGCCAATGATATTACCGTTACTGTCCCTCCATGGCACTTTGGATAAAGAATAAGTCTTATATCCCCAGGGCGTCAATGCCGACTCTTCAAAAATCTGGGTTTTACCGGCATTCATCACCTGTTGATCATTTTCAATAACTTGCCTGGCCATCTTGGAATCCGGATAAAGTTCATAATCATTTTTTCCAATCACATCATCGATCTTTATCCCAAATGCTGCTTCATAAGCTTTATTCACCATTACAACACGGCTATCTCTGTTTTTTATAAATAAAAAATCTACTGCACTGTCCATGATTGTCTGAACGAGTATCTCATTATCCTTTTTAAACTTTTCCTTGCACTTTTTCAGCATAAGGTCAAATATAGTAGGCACTAACGTTTCAACTGTATCTTTATCCTCCTGCTCATAGCAGCCTATCCAATTAAGCAATGCAATAATGCCAGCTACTTTGTTTTCTTTAAAAAAGGGGACACCTAAAAACGCTGCAATAGACGCATTTGAATCATCTGTTTTGCAAATGTAGTCCATTGGGCGATTGGTTGAGAAGCTAATTCCGGATTTTAATACAATATCGCACAGCGCATGAATCATAGGAAGTACACAAAAAAGAGATTGGTCGGTACATTTTTCGTCGCAGTATACATTATGTGCAATATCAGCCATTTCGTAGTTACTGTCAATTTCAACAATTATTCCTGCCTGATAGTTTGTTTTTGAGCAAATAACATCCAAACAGGCTTTGCCGAACCCCTCGGCTTTCTCATGCTGCATTGCTGCCCAAAGGATATCATTTACTGCTGATAGAACTTCAGTCTGTCTTCGCAAGTCTTCATAGGACAAGACTTGCTCTGTTCTGCTTGTGGGCATTAAGTTTAACCTTCTTTTGCATACGTTCTGTTCTTTTGCTTATATCTGTACAAATTATACAAAATTTCTATTTTTAATGCAATATAAAAAGGCTCATTCTGCTCGTCAAATCGTAATCTATGTATAAGTAAAGATATATTTGATAAAAAATGGAGACGAAAAAAGTCGAAAAACTGTTGACAAGCCATGTGCGCTGTGTTAGACTAACAAACGTCGCCTTTGAAGCGGCGCCGGACCTTGAAAACGATACAGAGCAAAGGGAAGAAAGAAGAAGTCAGTTGATTCTTTAAATGAGTTTAAACTTTGTCGAGGGAAACCGAGATAAAGGATAAAGGATTGAACACAAGAG
>JAEVYX010000144.1 GCA_023392515.1 Bacillota bacterium
GTTTTGCTTGACTGTCCATGACTTTTCCACATATAATAAATTTGTATTGATTTGCACGAGAGAAAAAGCATTACTGGGAGAAGGGCGTTCATGCACCCAAAGACACCCAAATATTTACTTTTATTACTTTCTATATTTTTTTTGTTAGCAGCTGCTTTAATTTGCAAAGCCTTGCTTGATCCCAAGGCCAGGATACAAGGAAGCAGCCGCTATGAGCCGATATCCATAACCGGCGAATACAGACTCAACGACAATCAAACCTATAAGCCTTTTACAGATCCCACCGTTTTTGACATATCCATACCTACGACGGTACATGTGATTGGTCATTTCAATAAGGACATCGAGAAAAATCAAAAGCTAATTATGCGCATCAACAACCTGCGTGTGCAGCTTTTTGTCAATGGAGAGAAAGTTTTTTCCTTCGGTGATGAGGGCACATATCCTGACTTTATCAAATCGGCTGGCGGTGTTTTTACAAGTTTTGCGTCAAATGGTATTTCTAAAGACGATATAGTCGAGCTAACTCTTTCCAACGTCTATACAAACAGCATACCTACCGCTTTCAGCGATTTTTTTCATTTATTGTCTGTAGGCTCCGAGTACGCGGTTTATACCAACCTAATAGGTAGTCATCGCTTTAGTCTTATCATCAGCATCCTATCTTTTATCATCGGCTTGATCATGCTCATTGCCTCGCTTTTTACGCGGCGAATGAATGCGGGCGGAACAACGCATTATGCCTATCTGGCAGGCTTCATCATCGCTAGCGGCGGCTGGTTTTTATCCGGCTCCCCGATCATATCGTTGCTGATCCCTTATCCTACTTTTAACGAAATCCTCTATACGCTCAGCATTTTCTTCATGTCGGTCCTGTTTCTTCTCTATGCTCTGGCATTTGTGAAAAGTAAATTGCGGCGGATGCTACAGTTTCTTATTAGCATCATCATACTAACCATGACCATCAGCATCCTGCTACAGCATTTGGGCGTGACCGACCTTTATGTGCTGCTGACATATCATCTGCTGATCATTCTGGTAACCATATTTATCTATGCAGGCTGCCTGCTGTATGAGGTTGTACATCTACATTCCAATACTGCGCACACAGCCATGGGTTCCCTTCTTATTCTTTCCTTGGGTGCGATGGCGGATATGCTCAACTATTTCTTCGGATTCTATCTGTTCAATATCGGGTATAGGATTGCATTCTTGGTTTTCGCAGCGCTGCAGCTCATACAACTGCTTAAACTGCTTAGGGAGAATGTGATGAAGATGCAAAAATATGCCCAGATGGAAAATGAATTGCTTCAAAGCAGAATTTCAGTGATGCTCAGCCAAATCAAGCCTCACTTTTTATACAATACACTCAATGGGATTAGCGCGCTCTGCTTGACCGCCCCTAATAAGGCGGAGGAAGCTATCTGTACCCTGTCAAGCTATCTGAGAGGAAATATACAGTCGCTGGAGACACAGAATCCTGTGCCCTTTGAAGAAGAGATGACCCATATTAAAAACTATGTGGACATAGAAAAAATGCGTTTTGGCGACAGGTTGAAATTTGAAAGTGATATTGGATATTCTGATTTCAGGGTTCCTGCTCTCGCTTTACAAACGCTGGTGGAGAATTCCATCCGGCATGGGGTTAGCCTGCGTCCGGAAGGCGGGACCGTGACAATCAAAACGGAGCTTCAGGATACTTATGCTGTAATCCGCATCATTGATGATGGCCTGGGATTTGACCAAACCGATAAAAGCGAAAGTGACAACGGCATTGGACTTCGTAACGCAAGAATGCGCTTGCAATACATGATGAATGCGGAAATGGTCGTTAAAAGCGAACCTAACCAGGGTACGGCTGTTACTATCAGGATTCCGGTGGAACAGGGGGAAAGCATATGAGAATTCTTTATGTGGACGATGAAGAGCTCGCTGTAAAAAAATTTGAGCTCATTGCGGGCCAGATTCCCGGCATCACCGCGACCCACACCTGTCTTAAGGCAGAGGATGCGCTTCATTATGCAAAGGGAAACGCTCTTGATGTGGTGTTTCTCGATATTGAAATGCCGGGCATTCGCGGACTCGATCTCGCAAGGGCCCTCAAGAAGATAGATGAAAACCTACGCATATTTTTCCTGACGGCGTACGATCAATATGCTCTTGAAGCCTTTAATGTGGACGCGCTGGGGTATTTCCTCAAGCCCTTCACCAAGGATACATTGGAAAGGGCACTGGATAAAGCGCGGCGCGTGCGCAGTGTACCGAAGAAAATCGTATACATTCAAACAATTCCCTCCTTTGATGTGTATATTGATGGCGATCTATACCCTATCTCAAGTCCTAAGCCCAAGGAGCTGCTGGCACTGCTGGTGGATAGAAACGGCGGCTCCATTTCCTCCAGGCAGGCGATTTCTCTGCTCTGGGAGGACAAGCCCGATGATGAAAATACGAAGGCACTTTTCCGAATGACCTGCAAGCGGCTGCGTGAAATATTGATAAGCGCCGGGATCGGATTTATACTGGGCACGGAAGGATCGCTAAAGTTCATACGCCCTGAAACCTTTGCCAGCGATTATTTTCGGTTTTTAAAGGGAGACCAGGAAACAACGGCTAAGTACAATGGGGAATACATGATGGAATATTCCTGGGCGGAGGAAACCAACGCCAGAATGACAAACATGAAATACACAAGGGAATCAAAGGCCAGGCAAATGACTGTTCATTGATAAAAAAACCATTTGTGCCGCTGTCGTCCATCCGTCAACGGCATGTTTTTTTTCTACTCCATGGGATAAAATATGCTATATTTCTGCGGTTTGTATGCATGTTACGCCCCTGTTACGCCCTTTCCATTACTCTTTACTTACAGGAGGCAGATTTCTGATAATTGCCTGCGTATGGTGCGAAGCACAGCAATGCATACTGATACTTAAAACGCGCATATGCAGAAAAACAAGCAGGGGGGATCATAATGAAAAAGAACATCGGCAGCATCCTTGCCGGTGTATGCTCGCTCATTGTTCTGATTCTTTGCCTCCTCCTTCTCTTGTTTGGTAAGAGTCTGTCAAAAGGTATCTGATAAGCAATTTAAACAAAGGAGGAAACGAAAAATGAAAAAATGGATATCTTTACTTTTGGCATTCTTGATGTTGGTGCCCGGCTTTGCGGCGATGGAGGGTACGGGAAATAAAACGGTGACGGTCTCCCTCGCGGAGAATCCGACGACGGGCTTTCTGTGGCGTTATGCATTCAGCAATGATGGTATTCTGCATGAGGTTGCTAACGAGTACAAGGTGGATGACATTTCCGGAACATTGGACGGTGCTGGCGGCACTCATGTTTGGACCTTTGAAGGTGCGGCAGAAGGCGAAGTTACGGTGAATTTCGTATACGCCCGGCCATGGGAAATCGATGTGGCACCGGCTCAGGTGATCAGTTATACGTATCGCGTGGATGCAGATGGGCAGGCGACTTTGCTAAGTATGGCAGATGTGTCTGAAAACGATGTGACAATGGCTTTTGCCGGCAATCCTACGACTGGGTATGATTGGAGCTATACATTCAGTCAGGAAGGTATACTTTCCGAGGTTTCCAATCAATACGAACCCGGTGAAAACGCAGCGGAGCTGGTAGGTGCCGGCGGAATACATTCCTGGTATTTTGAGGCCGTGGCACCGGGAGATGTCACCGTGACTTTTACCTATGCACAGCCTTGGAGCAATGAGATACCCGCCGAAACCAAAACCTTTTCGTTCCATGTGGACGATGATAAAAAGGTGACTCTTGACGGCGAAAAAATGCCGGTGATGGAATCCTTGGATGCTTCTTCCGAAGCGCAGAAGACAGGCCTGGATACCGTCACCCTGCCACAAGCCCCCATCGAAGAGAATACGGCGGTCACCGTTCCGCTCAAGAAGTTCACCCTCCAGGCGCAAGCCAAATCGGTGAATGTAGGCCAAACGCTTCCTACGGAAATCGTATTGAACCCCAATGATGCTACCGTAAAAGCGTTCACCTATAAATCCTCAAACAACAAGGTTGCTGTAGTGGATGAAAATGGCGTAGTGATGGGAATCAAGGCTGGCAAGGCTACGATTACTGCCACGGCTGCGGATGGCAGTAAAAAGAAGGCCAGCATTTCGATAAAGGTCACACAGCCCCCCACGGGTATGCATTTCTCTAAGCCTGACGTTCGCGTTGGGGTGAAAAGCCACACAACCATCAGTGCTATCATGGAACCTAAAAACGCTGTGAAAGGTGATGTGACCTGGGTTAGCAGTGACCCTGCCATTGCTACGGTCGAAGGCACCTCAACCAAGGCAAAGATCTATGGCCACAAATGGGGTCGCTGCACAGTGACTGCCACTGCTAAAGAGGGTGGTTATACGGCTTCCATCCATGTTAATGTGGGCAATCTGCTCAAGGCCGTGGCGGTCGACAGCATTGAAATCAAGGATGGCAAACCGTATATCGTGCTGAAAAACAAAAGCGATATGAACATTACTCAGGTTCGTTATGAGATGGTCGGATTCGACATTCAGGGGAATCCCATCCAGATGAGTACCTTGGGCGATACCCTGATGGGAGGCTACAACCACCCGCTGGCTCCCAACGAATATTCCAAGCATGGCCAGTTCACCTTCTACCAAGCCGCCGATTATACAGGCTTGTCCCATCTCTCCATTGCTATCACCGGCTGGATGACAGATACCGGGTATTATAATAACAATGGTATACTAAAGCATGACTACAACATTGCAGAAAAATACTACGAGTGGGTAGACTGCAATAGCAAGCTGCTTCAGTAACGGGTTCATACTCGCTTCATGCCTCCGGATGTGGAAGCGGATTTCGTTCAAAGCAGCCGAAACTGTATTCTGGCATCCCTTGATTCGTTCGGACAAGGTTGCCGCCCCCCCCTTTTGGCGGGGCGGCTGCGACCTTGTTCTTCTTTTTTTCGGCACGCTCCTCATTTTGCACACTTATCCCTAATTTTTCCCGGACACAATATCATCAGCGCCGGTCATTTCTCAAGTTATACAGGAAATGTATGTTCCTGTGTGTATTTCCATTATGAAACGAAAAACCCAGCCGGTTAACGGCTGGGCCAAGCGTCTGTTGCAATCTTTAAGGTATTGGCTATTGAATGATCATCCGGCCGCAGGTTTCGCATTCGACCACGGTGTTTCCTGACTTGATGGAGCGTACCACCACCGAGGGAAGCGACATATTGCAGCCTCCGCACTGGTCGTTGAGCAGACGGGCCATGGGGGGGATGCTGTGCAGCTTGATATTTTTGTACTTCTCCATAAATTCAGGCTGGATGCCCTTTGCTTTTTCAGCGGCTGCAGCCCGCTGCTTTTCCAAGGCGGCCATTTTCTCTTTGTATTCCACATCGTAGACGGCCTTTAGGTGATCAAAATCAGCCTTGACCTTGGCGGCCTTGACACGGACCTCATGCTGCTGGTGATCCCGGTCGCCGGCATCTTTGCGGATATGCTTCATCTCCTGTTCAAAGCCGGAGATGGTATCCATCAGCCTTTTGGCCTCATTGCTGAACTGGCGGGCAGCCTCTAGGTTATCGGGGGACTCGTTTTCAAAACGAGCCTGCAAAGCCTTCAATTGCTCTTCAGTGCGCAGAACCGCATCCTTTATCACGTCGATCCGGTCGCTCATCACCAGCACTTCCCCTTCGATGCGCTTGATGATGTTTTGCTGCTCCATTAAAAAGTCACGGCTTTTAACCAGCTTGACGCGGTTGGGGGAACGGCGGATTTCATTTTCCATACGGTCCGCCTCCATATCCGCCAGCTGATACTCCCAAAGCATTTCCAATTGATCCACAAAAAGGCCTCCTTCATGTCAGTCCAAAACAAAAGCGGAAGCTCCGCTGTGTCATGTCTGGCTTATGTAAGCAGCGCGCCAGGATAGGGCTCCTGAGCGGACCGATATACAACCACGTTATATTGTAACCCATTCAGGGCTGTTTGTAAACCTTCCGCCAAGGCCCACATGCCGGGGGCTTCGGTGGCATAGTGACCGGCTTCCAACAGGATGATACCCTCCATGGCCGCAGCAACCGCTTCATGATGATGTACCTCCCCTGTGAGGAACGCCTGGGCCCCCAGGCGCTTCGCCTCCTCATAACCCTCACCGTATGCCCCGGATCCGACTGCCAGTGTTTCAACACAAGCATCCTTTGGGCCATAAAGCCGGACCGGCGCATGAAGGAGGCGGGAAGCCGCGGCGGTCAGTTCACTGGCAGGAAGGGGAGTTGGCAGCCTGCCGCAGCGCAAATAGCCTTCCCCCTGCATGCTCTGCAAAGAAAAAAGATTTCCCAGCGTATCATTGATGCCCCTGGGAGCGCGGTCCAAATTGGTATGGGCGCTTAAAAGGGATATGTGATTGCGAATCAAGGCGCAAATAACCCGGGCTTCCGGGTCTTCTTCCCGAAGATGCTTTCGCGCGTGGTAAAAGAGGGGATGGTGGGATATGATCAGATTCGCACCTCGCCCTACCGCTTCATCCACCACGGACAGCGTGCAGTCCAAAGCGACCAGTATGCTTGACACCGCCTGACTGCGGCTGCCAATGAGGAGACCCACATTGTCAAAGGATTCCGCCGTTTCAAAAGGCGCAATGCTGTTTAGCCAGTCAAATGCGTTTTGCACGGTGTAAGTCATGGCAATTCCTCCTTGATATATTGGAGCATGCGGCGCAAGGGGTCTGTACGCGAAGGGTTATCTCCCGCTTTTTCCATGGCATTCAAGGCAGTTAGCGTGACCCGGCTTCGCCAATGCAGATAGTCATCAAAGCCCGTCGGATGTTCCCGTATCAGGCAAGGGCCCAGAAGCAATTCCTTTTCCGTATATAGGATATCGCCGGGCAAGGCCTTCAATACGACGTAGTACCGCCCCCCCGCACGGGCGAGCTTTTCTGCCGTAATGCGGTATCCAAGAGGTGGCAAACAGCCCCTTACTTTATCCAAATCCGTATGGGGTGACAAAATCAAAGCCGCCCCTGAAAGCCTTTGCGGAGCTTCTGATAAGATGCCGCACAATGTATCCCCACCCATACCCATGATGCTGACCGCTTGAACCGTTTCCTTTAGGGCAAAGAGGCCTGAGGCTTGCCGAAAGATAGCCTGATCGCTGCATCCATGAAGCGCAAAGAGGGTTTTTGCTTTTTGCAGGGATGGCGCGCTGATGTCTGATACGATCATCTTTTTGCAGCGTCCCATGGCAATCAGATGAAGGGGCAGCCTGCCGTGATCGCTGCCGATATCCGCACCCATCTCGCAGTCAGGGTACAGGTCCGCAGCCTTTTGAAGCCTGTCATCCAGCTTTGGCAGGTTCAAGATGCATTCCCCCTTTCCTGCCGTATGGCATTCTCCATTTCAAAGGGCGGCCAGGAGTGGTCTGCTTCAAAGGCGCTTACCATTGTTTGCGCTCTTTCGATTACCTTATGCGGGAAACCCATCACATCCAGAAGGAGGATTGCGTTGCGGGTGCGGGAGGGCCCGGGATGGAGAATGAAATCAAACCGGACGGCGCCGTTCTCAAGATGTTCGCGGAAATGGTAATTATCGTATTGGCTTTGAAGAATCTGTGTCAGTTCAATATCATGGGTGGCTACCAGACACAGGCTGTTTTCCTTTTGCAGCGCGGAAAGCACTGCGGCGGATGCGGCAATGCGTTCGATGGTGTTTGTACCCCGGAGGATTTCATCCACAAAGCAAAGGCAGG
>JAEVYX010000023.1 GCA_023392515.1 Bacillota bacterium
TCCTTCAGGTGATTGGCCATTTCAATGGTTGCCATCAGGCAGGCGTCAAACCCGACGAAGCGCAGCGGAAAGCCGCCAACCGCCGCATTTGCCCGTTCAAGGGCTTCATGAATTTCGCTCATGGTCAAATAGTCGTCCGTATACTCGTCAAAGCATACGCCGCTGGTGGCCCCGCCGCCGTGGTCCCACAAGATCAGGGCATACTGCTGTGCCGGGAAATTCATTATTCCAAATTCTAGAAAGCTCTGCAGCGTCCCTGCATCGCCCATATTTTGCCGGTCCTGCTCGTCTGCCAGCACCAATGTATCGCCCCGGACCAGCCAACGTTCATTTTTATCCGCGTCAACCTCTTCCAGATACCACTCCTTGGTCCCCCCTGTTTCTATCACTACCTGAACAGGGCCGTCAGGTGTCAACCCGGCAGAAAGCATTTCCAGAATGTCATCTGTAGCGGAGCCTTCCTCCGATTCCAGGTCTGTTCCGCACATATAAACCATGATGGTATAGGCAGGCATTTCCTCTGCCATAGCGGACATGGGCACAAGGCCGGAAATCAATACAAGTATCAAAAGAAATGGCAGAAGATTTCCCGGCGCACGCTTTTCTTTCATAAAATTCCTCCAGATATTGAACAGATTTGTCCTCACATAACAAGTCTTTTCACAAATTATACCTTTTAAAAGGAAATAAATCCAGCTTTAATGGTTGAAAACGGGTAAAAGTCAGTGTTCTTTTCACTAGACAAAGAAGGGCTAACGGCTTATAGTAAGGTAAGCTAAAAGCATACTCCCTTCTTTAGCCAAAGGCAGGAGGAATACGATGTACAAAATTCAGATTGCAAATGCAGCCGGAGAAACTTTGCAGCTTGCGGAAGGGCAGAATGATGCCCGCCTTTACTATCAGCCGGCTTATGAAAAAGGCGACAAAATTATTTTTACGGCGGATACGCAGCACGTTTATATCAAGATCGACCAGACGCTTCCGGAGAGCCTTGTATTTTTAAAAAACCGGGAGTTGACTTACAACATTCCTTTTGATCAGGAAGCCCTCGCTTATGCGCCTCAGTCATTCGCAGGGGCGCAGCACATTTTGACCATCCGACCCGCGCAGGCAGAGGATTTGTATGCACGCAGGAATCTTGCGTTCAACCCCATCGATCAGCGCTTTTACGAGGATTGTTATCCACACGCCAAGGCCAATGTGGAAACACGAAATGAATCCGTCTTTTACGCCAAAAATGTCATTGACGGGCTCAAGTTCAACCACAGCCATGGCGGCTGGCCTTTTCAATCCTGGGGAATTGGCGGCCGGGCCGATGCGGAAATGACGCTTTATTTTGGAAGGCTTGTTTCCATTGATGAAGTCGCATTTACCTTGCGTGCCGATTTCCCCCATGACAATTGGTGGACAGCAGCGCAGCTGACGCTGTCTGACGGGCATAATCAAGAGCTGTCCTTTCAAAAAACCGGCGAAACCCAAGCCTTCGCCCTAGGTGAACATCAAGTGGAATGGATGCGCATTTCCCATCTGGTCAAAGCGGATGAGCCATCCGAGTTTCCCGCACTCACCCAATTGGAGATATTCGGGCGCGATCTGGCGTAACTCATTTGCATAATAAGCAGCCTCGCCAGGGAACAGCTCCTTGACAAGGCTTTTTTTAATCCATGAAAAAGCAGACTTATTCAAACGTGCGCCGTCCCAGCTTGACACCGCAGGATTCACGGATGACCAGTGTCGCATCCCTTACAAGGGTAAAGGGTCTGACCGGGGCATCCCCCACGCTAAGAAGTTCGGTGATGGCGCTGCGGGCGTGTTCATCCGGGTGCAGGTCAATGGTGGTGAGAGGCGGATTGGTATAAGGCGAGAAGAAGGAATTGTCACAGCCGATAATCGCCATGTCCTGGGGAACGGATATCCCCATAAGCGAAAGTTGCTTCATCGCGCCCAAGGCAACCAAATCGTTAAAAGCGATAATTGCCGTGGGCCATTTGGGCTTTGGCAAGCCTGTGAGCAGCTTCAAAAGCGCAATCTCCCCTGCCTCGGCAGTATAGCCGCCTTCATGATGGTATGCGCTGTCATCCTTTAGGCCCAGTTCGCAAAGGGCCTCCAAAAACCCCCGGCCCCGGGCGCCCGAAGTGCGTACCATGGATGAGCCGCCAATAAAAGCGATGCGGTTATGCCCCAGCATATGCAAATGCTGCACCGCCTGGCGGATCGCCGTTGCCAAATCGTTATACAGGCAAATACACTCCAGCCCTTCAATCGGCGGACAAATTGCGACTACCGGCATATACTTGTGCAGGTCGGATATCGCAGCCGGCAAATCTTCATGCTGGGATTCCACAATTCCACCCATGAAGAAGGCCCCGTCCAACCTGCGCTGTATCAGCTCCTCTACAATTTTGCTTTCAACATACTCACGGCCGTTGGGCAATTGATGCAGCCAGACAGAATAGCCGCGCCGGTGCGCCTCGTCATCGGCTGCGGTATATAATTTCGCATAATAGGGATTGGATATCTCAGGAAGGATAATGCCTATTGTGCCTGTTTTCCCTTTTTCAAGACCTCTTGCCACAGAGCTTGGGGCATATTTATGGCTGTTGATAACAGCCTGAACCTTTTTCAGCGTTTTGGGGCTCACATTGGGGTGTCCGGACATCACCCGAGATACCGTGGCTATGGATACGCCCGCTTCCTTGGCGATATCATAAATTGTAACCTGTTTATTCAACATACACGGTTCCCTTTCATGCCAATACAAAATTAAATGGGCAAGAGACTATCATGCAACCATTATATGATAACTGGCGCTCTTTTTCAACAGTTTTTTGGAAGCGCTTACAAGTTTATTTTGCATTCCGTGTACGGCATTAAGGCGCGTTTCTCTAAAAAATATGGTAATATTGAAAGTAATTGTTGACATGTGATGGTGCGATATGTATAATGAATTCACAACAAGAGAAATCGCAGCGGATAACAGGTAAAAATCAAGTGTAAGAACTTTCATTATTTGCGCAGTCCTTTCACAAGTTTCCTGATTCCGCACTGTGAAACCTCTTTACTCCGAAAATACATACACACAAGGAGGAAAACTTGCATGAAAAAGGTTACCGCTCTACTGTTGGCCATTTTAATGGTGGCAACCATGATGCCCATGATGGCCGTCGCGCAGGAAAAGAAAGTTTTGACCGTCGCATCCTGGGATACGACCACCGGCGGCTATCTGGCCGCTACCGAAACCGCCTTTGAGGCTGCCTTCCCCGATGTAGACCTGCAGTATGTGGACGTAGCTTCCCAAGAGTACTATATCAAGACCTCCGCCATGCTGGCCGGCGGCGACACCACCGACGTGTTCGACGTAAAAGAACTGTCCGACCTGCAAAACTGGATTGCACAGGGGTATGTGGACAGCCTGGAAGACTACATAAAGGCCGACAACTATGATTTGGCTCCCTATGTAGGCATGGAGAAGTACTATCGCGGCACCGACGATGCCATTTACGCCCTTCCCTACCGGTCTGACTTCTGGGTATTGTTCTACAACAAAACGCTGTTTGATAAAGCCGGCGTAGAATATCCCACCAACGACATGACCTGGGACGCCTATGCGGAGCTTGCCAAGAAGATGACCTCCGGCGAAGGTGTGGATAAGATTTACGGCACCCACTATCACACCTGGTTGTCCGCTGTTGCCAACTGGGCCGTTTGTGACGGTGTGAATACGCTGGCTGACGGTGAATACAGTGATCTGAAGTATTTCTATGACCTGTACCAGAGCCTGGAAGATGCCGGTGCCTGCATGGAATACAGTGAACTCAAGGCCGCCAACCTGCACTATAAAGGTGCTTTTGAAACTGGCAATATCGCCATGCTGCCCATGGGGTACTGGTTTGCTGCAACCCTCATCAAGGACAAAGCAGAAGGCATATTTGATTTTGAATGGGCTATCACTTCCGTTCCCCACGCAGAAGGCGTAGCCGCTGGTTCTTCCTTCGGTTCCGTTACCGGCGCCGCCATCAACAAGAACTCTGACGACAAAGATCTGGCCTGGCAGTTCATCAACTGGCGCTGCTCCGAGGAAGGTGCCAAGGCCATCGCAGCCGTAGGCACCCGTCCGGCGTATGTATCCGAAGATGTCGCTGCGCTGATGGCTTCTGCGGAAGGATTCCCCCAGGACGATAACAGCAAGGCCGCTTTGATCCCTGCCGCCATGAGCATCGAATGGCCGACCGGAGAAAAAGTATCCGAAATCAAGACCGTCATCAACGAAGAGCATACCAGCATTATGGTACGTGACATCACCGTGGACGAGGGAATTGAAAACATGAATACCCGCGTTGCGGAAATTCTCGGAAAATAAACTGCAAAAGAAAAAGGGGAGGGCGGCAAGTCGTCCCTCCCCTTTTTCGTAACATGCCCATATCGAAGGAGGAATGCCTTCATGGCACAGAACGTTGCTCCGGCGCTGAATCAAAAGCATAAGCGCAGCAAGCAGGCAAGAAGGAATACATGGATCGCCTACTCCTTTCTTGCACCAAACTTTTTAGGCTTTCTGATCTTTACCCTGTTGCCGGTCATGTTCTCTATCGCCCTGGCATTCCTCAACTGGAACGGCGGGCCCATCGACCGGATCACCTGGGCGGGGTTCAGCAACTTTAGCACAATCTTCAAGAGTTTCAGTTTTACGAAAACAGACCTTGGCATCACATTAAAAAATACGATGCTCTATACCCTGGCCACCGTGCCGTTAACCATTGCCGTATCGCTGACCCTAGCGGCTATATTGAACAAAGCCGGTAAAGCCATAAAATTCTTTCGGACTGTTTTTTTCTTCCCTTATGTAGCTTCCATCGTAGCCATCTGTGTATGCTGGAGCTTTATGCTCATGAAATACGGCCCCGTTAACCAATACCTATCCATCTTTGGTATCAACATCGGAAAATCCTGGACGCAAAGCAAAGATCACGCAATGCTGGCCATTATTCTTGTCAGCATATGGCGCAGCGCCGGTTATTATATGGTCATGTATCTGGCAGGGCTTCAAGGCGTACCCAGAGAACTATATGAGGCTGCAACGGTAGACGGTGCCAGCGGATGGCAGAAATTTTGGAAAGTCACCTTTCCCATGCTGACCCCCACCACCTTCTTCGTATCGATTATGATGGTCATCAGTTGCTTTAAAATTTACGATGTAGTTGCCATTATGACCGAGGGAGGGCCGGGCCGCTCCACCAAGATGCTTGTTACTTATATTTATGACCTGAGCTTTAACCAGATCAAATACGGTGTAGCAAGCTCCGTCGCCATGGTACTTTTTATTATTGTGCTCACCATTACGATTCTTCAGTTCCGTATCGAGAAAAAATGGGTCAATTACATGTAAGAAAGGAGGACTCCATCATGACGGCTGCAGCTCTCAACGTTAAGAAAAAGAAACAACCTGCAAGCAGTGCCATCGGGAAAGTGCTGTTATATATTTTTCTGTCCCTGTTGGCTTGTGTAGCGCTTGTACCCTTTGTTTGGATGGTTTCTTCCTCACTGAAACTCGACAAGGATGTGTTCCGTTATCCCATCGAATGGATTCCTTCCGTCCGGCATTGGGAAAACTATGTAATCATCTGGCAGAAGGTGCCGCTGCTGGCCTATTTCAAGAATACGACCTTCATCGCCATCGTCGTCACCTTGATGCAGATTTTAACCTCTTCCTTTGCGGCGTATGCCTTTGCAAAGATGCAGTTTAAGGGGCGGGATGTTCTGTTCCTTTGCTATATTGCTACGATCGCGGTACCGTGGCAGGTGTATATGCTGCCCCAGTTCATTATGATGCGTTCCATCGGCTTGTATGACAACCCGTGGTCACTGATCGTCCTGCAATCCTTTTCCGCCTTTGGCGTATTCCTGATGCGCCAGTTTTACCTTGGCATCCCCAATGAATTGAACGAAGCAGCCCGAATTGACGGCCTGAGCGAATACGGCATCTGGCTGCGGATCATCATGCCTTTGGCCAAGCCCGCCATCGCCACGCTGGTTATCTTCACCTTCGTGGGTACGTGGAATGACTATATGGGTCCACTGATCTATCTTACACAGGACCTGAACAAAACCATTCAGGTGGGTCTGCGCCGCTTTATCCAGCAGTATTCCAGCGATTATCATCTGATTATGGCCGCTTCCCTATGTTCTTTGATTCCCGTAACGATCGTTTTCCTGTTCCTGCAGCGCTATTTCATTGAGGGAATTTCCACAACAGGATTGAAGGGATAAATATGTTCACAGAGTACCTGGAGAAGAATGACCTCCTTGGGCTGCTCGCACCGGCCCAGGAGCGCCTTCCCATCCCACCAGCCAATGACCGTGCAAAATGGAACGAAATTTTGAAATCGTATCGGGAAGAAATTTGCGAGGCCGCACAAACACAGCGGGAAATGCCATACCCTCAATTATTGGCTACACAGTTTCTGGCCTTTGTCCGAACGGAGGACCGTACAGCTTACGAATCTCCCTATTTTCAGCGCCGCAGGCTGCTCCTTTGTGCTATGCTCGCCGAATGCATAGCGTACAACGGTACTTATCTGGATCAGACCATCGACGGCCTATGGTGTATTTGTGAAGAAAGCTTCTGGGGCATCAGCGCCCATAACGGCTCCTCCCATCCAGGAGTGCGCCCGGCAAAGGAACATCCCCTCCCGGATGTTGAAAACCCGTATATCGACCTGTTTGCGGCCCAAACCTCCTCACTTCTTTTATGGACATGCTATCTTTTAAAGGAGAAGCTTAACGAAGTTACGCCCCTCATTGTGCGGCGCGTGCGCCTGGAGGTGGAACGCCGCATTTTGAAGCCCTTCTTTCACCATGATGATTTTTGGTGGATGGGCATGACCAGGCGGGATATGTGCAACTGGACACCCTGGATTCTATCCAATATCATGGGATCACTTCTGCTGACGCCCATGGAGGACAGCAGGCTGGCAGAAGGCATGGCACGGGCCATGCGCATGCTGGACAGCTATCTTGCGGTTATGCCGGCCGATGGCGGCTGCGACGAAGGCGCAAGCTATTGGAACATGGCGGGCGGCGCGCTGCTGGACTGTCTGGAGCATGTGTACAACCTTACCGGTGGCCGGGCATCTTTTTATGGGGAACCTCTCATCCGGAACATTGGCGTTTTTCCGCTTCACGCCCATATTGCAGGCCCCTATTACTGGAATTTTGCGGATTGCGATGCGCAGCCCATTATGGACGGCGAGCGTGTTTACCGGTATGGAACGCGCACAGGGAATGAAGCCCTGGCTGCATTGGGCTATGAAATCACCGCAAGCCAAAAGACCGTATTGCCTAAGGACACACCCGAAACCTTCCGGGTATTGTGCAAGCTTTTCTTCCCCGTACAGCAGGTTTCAAAGAATGCGTGCAAAAAGCATGCAAATATTTTACCCAACCTTCAGGTTTGGGCTTCCAGCAAAGATGGAATGTACGCCGCCATGAAAGGCGGTCACAATGGGGAAAGCCATAATCATAACGATGTAGGAACTTTTCTGTTGTATGTAGACGGCGAACCCCAAATAGTTGACGCTGGAAACCTCGTGTACACCGCAAAAACCTTTGGCCCGGACAGGTACACATTATGGAACACCAGAAGCATGAATCACAACGTTCCCTTGATTGGCGCTTTTGAACAGGCGCCAGGCAGGGAATTTGCCGCAAGAGATGTTTTCATTCAGGATAGCGGCATGTCGATGGATATGGCTTCGGCCTATCCGCCGGAAGCAGGCGTGCTTCTTCTGGGCCGCACAGCATCCTTACAGGATGCCAAGTTTACGGTTTCCGACGCGGTAAAGCTGAAGTTCGCCAGACCCGTCACCTGGGTGTTCCTGTTCAGGAACCGCCCGGAACTGATTGATGGGCAGTTGAAAACCGGCAAAATCATGATGTGCTTTGACCCCGCGTTGATTGCGGAATGCAGTGAGATTCCCATTACGGACAAACGCATGTCGAAAAATTACCCGGGAAGCTTGTGGCGGTTTTCCCTGACGCAGCCCTATGTTACCGAGCATAGTCAGGTTTTTGAATTTCTCAGGAGGACAGATGTGTGAGTAATCCGATAAAAGACAACCCCCTTATCACCAGAGAGGATTTTGAAGCGGCCGCTCTGCAGCTTCTGTCGCCGCTCATGAAAAAATTGAGCCCGGGCTGCGCACGCCTCCACCTGGGGGATACAGGGGCCGTTTATCCCGACCATATCGCCCAGATGGAAGCTTATTCACGCCCCCTATGGGCATTGGTGCCTATGATGATGGGCGGCGTAAAAAGCGCAGAACCCTTGTGGGAAAAATGGATGGAAGGTTTGAAAAACGGTACGGATCCAAACCATCCGGAATATTGGGGGGATATTACCCCTTATGATCAGCGCATGGTCGAAATGGCAGTTATGGGGATGGCCATGTGTTTTCTGCCGGACCGGTTCTTCTTTTCGCACGAAAAGAAGGTGCAGGATCAAATATACCGCTGGCTCAATCAAATCAACCTCCATGACATGCCCAAGAACAATTGGGTTTTCTTTCGGGTTCTGGTAAACATCGGCTTTATGCAAATAGGAAAGCCATATGACGCAGAGCAGTTGGAGAGTGACCTCAGCCTTATTGAAAGCCACTATGAATCCGACGGCTGGTACTTTGACTATCCCAACCAGAGGGATTATTACACCATGTGGGCCTTTCACTATTATGGCTTGATTTATGCCAGGGTAATGGAAAAGCGGGATCCCGAGCGGAGCCGCGCCTTCCGTGAGCGGGCATGGCTGATGGAAAAGCGTTTTGAATCCTGGTTCGCTGAAGATGGCGAAGCCTTGCCGTACGGACGCAGCCTGGCTTACCGTTTTGCCCAAAGTGCTTTCTTTTCCGCACTGGCCCTGGGTGACCTCGATAACAAGGAAACGGACTGGGGCGTGGTAAAGGGTCTACTTTTGCGGAACATGCGCAAATGGTTTTCAAAGCCCATCTTCACACAGGAAGGCGTATTGACCATTGGCTATGGCTACCCCGATCTCCTGATGGCAGAGGGGTATAACGCGCCGGGGTCTCCCTATTGGGCCATGAAGGTGTTTGCCGCGCTTGCGCTGCCCAAAGACCACCCTTTCTGGACTTGCAGAGAAAAAAAGCATAAGCCGCCCCAACGCTTATTGGAGGAGCATGCCCGCATGCTGATTGTAAGGGATGAGGACAACCTGCACGTGCAGGCTTTCCCTGCCGGCTGCCATGCCACCGAGCATGCCCATGATGATGCCAAATATGAAAAGTTCGCCTATTCCACAGCATTTGCCTTCAGCGTGCCCAAAAGCCCCAGGGTTTTGATGAGAGGCGCTTACGACAGCATGCTGGTGCTAAGTGATGACGGCATTTCCTGGCGTACCCGGTATGGCTGTGAGCAGTATCAAATTACACAAATACAGGTGGAATCAATCTATCACCCCTTTGCGGATGTGACGGTGCATACCACAATCCTTCCCCTGGGTGACTGGCACATCCGGATTCACCGGATTCAGACGCCGCGTAAATTGTTCGCAGCGGAAGGGGGCTATGCCATCCCAAGGGATGAAGGAAAGGACTTTGCCAAAACAACCATTGACGGCATCCGGGCCGTTGCCCATAACGGCACATTAACAAGCGGCATCGTCGGCATAAAGGGGTTCTCTGCCGCGGAGATGATTACGCCCGAGCCCAACACCAATCTTTTATATCCCCGCACGCTTCTGCCAACCCTTCGGGCGGAGCTGCCCATTGGCGAAACAATACTGGTGAGCGCCGTTCTCGGCGCGGTAAAAGATGGCCAAACCAAATGGCAAACACTGCCCAAGGAGGTGGAGGCCTATGCAAAACTGGGCTCATGATACTTTTAAAAAAATCAAATGGAAGTACGATTATTCTATGCCGCTGGCCGCCAAGGAAGGGCTGATTCCCTATAAAAGCGAAGGCGGCAGGTGGATTGGCTCGCCCTTTGACGGAAACAGCTGGTGGACCAACGGATTTTGGCCGGCGCTTATGTGGCAGCTTTTCAATGCTACCCACGAGGAAAAGTTTTTGCAGGAAGCGCGCCGGGTGCAGGAGCTGCTGAGGCAGGAGCTTTTGCGCCATGATTTATTGAACCATGACATGGGCTTTATGTACCTGCTATCCGTAGGTGCAGACTACCGCCTTACAGGAGACAGGGAAGCGCTTCGACAAACGCTGATGGCGGCCGATGTGCTTGCCGGGCGCTATAACCCTGTTGGCTTTATACGTGCCTGGAACGGCAAAGGGCGGGAAGGCTGGGCTATTGTGGATTGCCTGATGAACCTGAGCCTGCTGCATTTCGCCACAGAAAAAACAGGCGACCCCCGATACCTGAACATTGCCAGGCAGCATGCGGATACGACGCTTCGCCATTTTGTAAGGCCGGACGGTTCCTGCAATCATATCGTCATTTTTGATCCCATTACGGGAGAAGTGCTGGATGCCCCCGGCGGACAAGGGTATCAAGCCGGTTCTTCCTGGTCCAGGGGGCAGGCTTGGGCGCTGTACGGCTTTGTAATCAGCTTTATGAATACGGGAGACCGGCGCTATCTGGAGGCTGCAACAAAAATTGCCCAGTATTTTATGGCAAACATCCGGGAGGATGGGCTTACCGATTGCGATTTCCGCCAGCCCAAGGGCGAGGAACGGATTGATAATATCGCCGGCGCCTGCGCCGCCTGCGGCCTGTTGGAGCTCTCAAAGCATGTCTCCCCACCGGAAAACGAGCAATATACGCAAGCTGCCATACGCATGCTGAAAGCGCTGGATGCTTTATGTTGCGATTGGTCCCAGGGAAGCCCCGGCATTTTGCAAAAATGCACGGCCAGCTATCATGACGATGGCGCGGGGCGCCATGTGAATATCGTCTACGGCGACTACTTCTTTGTGGAAGCCGTTTGCAAGCTTACCGGCACGGACTTTATGCCGTGGAAAAAATAAGCATCAGTTTTTACACCAAAAAGCATATAGCACGGAAAGCCCGCTCTCAAAATTGAGAGCGGGCTTTCCTCAGTATGTACACTAAATGGCTTTAATGGTAAAAGAGAAGGACAGCGGCTGGTGGGAAGGAATCAAAAACGCATCATGTACAGGTGCCCCCCAGCTATCGTCGCCCCCCACGCCCATCTTGAATCCGGCAATATTCAGCACCGTGTAATTCGGCACCGGCAATTCATCCGGATGATAGGCATTCATAAGCTCCATCGCCGTATAGGGAAGGGCACTGATCTGCAGGGACTTGTCTGTGCATTCCACAACAATGCCTTCTCCATGTCCGTCGGTCACAGCATATTCCCGCACCCCGGTACGGTTTCCGCACTCCTGCGGCCGGAGGTACGGCGTAAAGTTCTCTTGCACAGTGGTTTGATAACGCCCCAGCCTGGCACCGGACTGCCTGTCGATATAGCATTCCTCAGGGCCCATGCCATAATAGGAGATATGCCGATAGCGAGCCGGAAGGAGCAGGGTTACGCCAAGTTCCGGAAGCTCCGGCAAATGCTCTCCTCCGGGATAAGATGCCGTAATTTCAATCCTGCCGTCATACAAAACCCGGTATCCGATGGTGGTTTTCAAATTCAGGGGAGCAGGCATTTCATAAGCGTATGTTATAGCCAGGATGCCATTTTCCACAGTAGATGTGCAGGAAACGCATTTGGAGCACTGATGCGCCATCAAAAACGAACCGCACCTGTGGAGGAAGCCATTACCCCGGTCATTATCTGTAGGAGCCCTGAAAAAGCTAGGTCGAACCACCTGAACAATCCGCTCGGATTCATTCTTTGTTGCACTGACCAGCCCGCCTTCGGTATAGGAAAACAGGCAGGAAAAGCCATCCCCATGAGCGCCTACATTGACATCTCCCTGCGCCACGCGATAGCTTGGAAGTCCCTCTTTCTTTTCCTGGGTTCCAACCCTCACTACGGTTTGCCCATGGTGCTGTTCATAGCCGGCAGGCGCCCAATCCGTGGCGTTTTTCAGGCAAAAGCTGCAATCCAGCGTATACTCTCCAGAGGGAAGCTCTTGTGGGATGGGCAGAGGCAGGTATGTTTCCTGCCCCGGCACAACCACGACTTCCTTCACGCCCTGAGCCGCCTTTTTTCCATCCCTTGATACAGACCAATGGAGCAGATATCCTTCGGTGGAAAGGAACAGGTTCCCGTTTATAATTTTCACCCCGGAACGGTCGGGGATCAGCTTCATGTTTTGATAGAGGAATTTTACCTCCTGCATCTTGGGGGATAATGTACGGTCTGCAAATACTATACCATCGCCGCAAAAATTATAGTCGGTAGGCCGGTCTCCAAAATCACCGCCATAGCCAAGCCGCCTTGCACCGTTTGGCGCGGTGGTCTCAATAGCCTGATCAATAAAGTCCCAGATAAAACCGCCCTGATACTTTTCATATCTGTCCTCCAGGGCGGTGTATAGGTGCATGCCACCCAGGGAATTGCCCATGGCATGCATGTATTCACAGCTGATGAAGGGCTTTTCAGGTGCCTCCCGCAGGTATTTTTCAACATCTGCAGGTTTGGCGTACATCCGGCTTTCCATATCGCTGCTGTCCGGATACCGGCGGTCATTGAAGATACCCTCGTAGTGAACCAGACGGGTAGGGTCAGCGGACCGGAAATATTGCGCCATATTGAAAATATCCCTACCGCCGCAGCTTTCATTGCCGCAAGACCAGATCAGTACGGAAGGATGGTTTTTGTCCCGTTCCAGCATGGACCTGGCCCGGTCCAGAACGGCTTCCTGCCATTCCTCCCGGTCACCGGGAACCAGCCAGGATGTATCCACCTTACCCTTCCTTTGCCAGGAGCCGTGGCTTTCCAAATTGGCTTCATCAATAAGGTAAATGCCATAGCGGTCACACAGCTTGTACCATAGTGGATGATTTGGATAGTGGCTTGTGCGGGCGGCGTTGATGTTATGCCGCTTCATGGTTTTGATATCCCACAGCATATCTTCCGGGGTAACGCACCGGCCCCGCTTGCAATCAAATTCATGCCGGTTTACACCCTTAAATATGATGCGCTTTCCGTTCAAACACATTATACCCTCTTTCATTTCAAAGCGGCGAAAGCCCACTTCCGTCTCCGCAACTTCAAAAACCTCATTCGCCTGATCCAGCAAGGTGATGCGGAGGCGATACAAGGCAGGGCTTTCCGCGCTCCACAAAAGGGGGGACACAACCGGATAAGAAAGGGCTTCATTTGCCGTACAGGCGACCCTGTCGCTGAGAACCACCTCTCCCTGTCCGTCAAACAATTGAATCAAGGCGCTCGTATCAGGTTTATCTAGGTTCAGTTTCAGCTTTACATCCAGAAAGGCATCCTGCAAATCCTGGGACAGCCTCCCATTTGCAAACACATCGTCCACATGGGCTTTGGGCCTTGCCTCCAGATACACATCCCTAAAAATGCCGGAAAAGCGCCAAAAATCCTGATCCTCTATATAGCTGGCCGTAGATCTGGCATAAACCTCAACTGCCAGCTTGTTTACTCCTTCCTTGAGGCAGGCGCTTACATCAAATTCGGCAGGAGTAAAGCTGTCCTCGCTATAGCCCAGAAATATGCCGTTCATCCACAGATAAAAAGCGGTGGCCACCCCCTGAAAGGAGAGGATGACGCGATGACCCTGCCATGCATCTGGAAGCTGAAAGCAGGTGACATAGCTGCCTACTTCATTATCCGTTTCAGAAACCTGGGGAGGACGCAAATACTCCTTACCATCCCAAGGGTATTGCAAATTGACATACTGGGGTTTTCCAAACCCCTGCATCTGAATATGGCCGGGGACCTCAATTTCTCCCCAGGAGGAAGTGTCATAATCCAAAACGAAAAAGCCCTGTCTGCGCAGGCCGGGACGGGTGGCATAGCTGAACTTCCAATATCCATTCAGCATAAGCCGAAGGGAGGATTGCTCCTTATCCGCTTCCAAAGTATTTCGATATATCTGATGATCCGAGTGGGCGGGCAATCTTCCTACCGAAAAAACCTCCGGATCAGACAGCCAGGACAGGCTGTACTGGGCATTGTCCATTTGAAATCCTCCCTAAGCCGCAACGGCTTTCAGCTTCCTTTTTTCTATTGTTTCACATCTTCTTGTATCTTATCTGGTAACTGGCGGCAAGTCAAGTTATGCCAAGGGTCCATACATTTTTTTTGCTTTCCTGCGTCTGTAACGGCTGATAATATTGCAATCAATAAGCAAAAAGGCCGCCCTGAAAGCAGGGCAGCCGCCGACCGTTGTGAATCTTGTTTCAAGGCTTTTTTGTCAAGCCAGCGCCTGATCGCAGTCAGACTTAAAGTATCGCCTATCCTGCATAAGCGCCGCCCTTGTAATCAATGCATGCCCCTTCTCATTTGGATGAATGCCGTCAATACAAATGAGATCAGATACATCACGCTGCGCCAGGAATGCGTCGCGCAGGTCAAATACCTCGCAGTTTTCCTGCTGGGCCACATCGCGCACGGCGATGGCATACCGCTCCTGCCAGCGGTATATATGCTGCACATCCCCCAAATACGATAAAACCGCATCCGCATCAAGATTTCGTGTGACCCAAGAAAAATAGCGCTGTGCATCCAGTGGCGGCGGTGTTATGAGCAGCGGGCGGGCCCCCAAAAGGCGCACTTGCTTGATGAACTGTTTGAGCATTCTGCAAAACGCCGGCAGCGGCGTCTTTGCCGCATGGTCCCGCTCCGGCTCTTTTGCAACTTCTTCCCAATTGAGATCACAGTCATTTCCGCCATACTCAATGGCTATCAGTGACCCCGTTACTATTTCATTTTCCGCCAAATCTTTTAAGCCGTCCGCAATAGTCGCTCCCATGCAGGCATGGTTCTCGATGGGTACTCCCAGCGCTTTCTCCAGCTGCAAGGCACATCGGTCCCGGGTGATCACATACCGGCCTCGACCCTCATCAAATATAACTCCTTTCCCAATGGAATCACCCCAGATATTGATTTTTTGTGTGTCCATGCCGATACTCACCCTTCCGAAATCTAGTTTTCATATCTAGATTATATCATGTTATTTACTTTGTCAAGATTCCTACATTAAAATATTGTAGATTTAAAAACGATATGATAAAATAGAAGTGAAGGAGCTGTGAATGTATGCAAGATGGAATCGCTTTTATTACAAGCCTGGCAACGTTTACCCCCGTTCCATGGGAACATCTGCCCGATTTGGGGCTGTATATGGATCAGGTTATTACGTATATCCAACGGCAGTGCCGCCCCCTGTATACCGCACAGGATAATCTGATTACACCGGCCATGATCAACAACTATGTAAAGTGCGGAGTTGTAACCAGGCCGGTCGGGAAAAAATATGACCGCGTTCAATTAGCGCAGCTGATGATGCTCTGCACACTAAAGCAGGCCGCTTCCCTGGAAGAGATGAAAAAGCTCTTAACTCCGCCCGAAGGCATGAATGTGCAGCAGCTTTATGCTGCGTTTTGCGATATGCAAGCGAACGTATTTAAAACCCTGGCACAAAAAATGTCTGGGGCGTCAGCCATGCAATGTGCGATTGAAGCCGCCGCCTACCGGATTTTATGCGGGGAAAGGCTTGCCGCGCAAAGCTCTGCTTTAATTAACAAAGAAGGGTACAAGGATACTCCCGTGCCGGGCAAAGAATAAAATAAGGATTGCAAGTTATATAGGGCTGCGCTGCGTCGCTTTATTGATTCATTAGGCGTTTTAGTTGATGCTTCTCTTCATCAATTTCGGCGCTCGTCCGGATGCCCATTCGCCGGAAAACCGGTATGGGCGGGCACCATCCCACCAGCGCATGATACAGCAAGAACGCCGCAATAATCCCAATAAAGATGAACCACCCCACACCCCCAACGGCAATGCCCAAAAGTGCGCTGATTACGATAAGAATAGAGGCATTTGTCTCCAGCGCCTTTTCAATATCCCATTCCCGCTCCAATTCTTCTATTCTTCTGCGTATATCCTCCTTGCTTTTGTTCTTGAAGCCTTCAATATTTTCTTGTGTTCTTTTTTGTATCCTGCGGTTTATTTCGTCTTTTGTATGCAGGCTGACCCGCAAAGACGTGGGCGGTAGCAGGTGTTTTGGCATGATATACCTCCACGAAAAATCGGCGTGCTTTTTGCGGTCAAATGCAAGAAAAGGAGCCGTCTATAAACAGGACAGCCCCATCTGCACAGCCAAACCCTTTGGGACAGTGAAACAAGAACGTTTCTGGGGCTTGACCGGCACAAATTCAATGCATATAGAAATTGGGGACTCCATCATGCAGGCTTTTTACCGTATGCAGGATACGGCGCTTGGCATCCTCTCCGTCAACGCCGCTTTCAACATAGCGCAAAACATTGCTTTTTTCATCGGCAGAAAGGGATGCAAACCGATTTAGCGCAAGAGAATCCTCCATTAGCAGCATGCCCAGGCCGATAGGCACATCGCTGCCGACAAGACCCACACCATTATTGTTTTGCATTTTACAATACCTCCTTTTCTTTTAAAAAAGTATCCCCACGCGCCAGTTGTTTGATGCAGGCTATGGACGGCGCCAGGCAGCTAAAAAAGCCGAAATGAAAGGCAGGGGCTTTGCATCTTTTTTCGCAAGGCTCCCTGCCTTTGTTTATTGGCAGGCAGTATAACCGGCGGCTGAGGCATGGGGGATATGAGATAAAATCAGGGATTTAAGCGGATCATACTTCTCATAAAACGCAACGATAAAATCTCCCGGCTGCGCATCCTCCATGGCCTTTTTCAATGCCTCTTTTTCAGAAAGAATCATTTCAATTTCCAGCCCATTCGTGCCAGCTCTATGGGCCGACTCTTGCAGAAGCCGTGCTACTTCTCCGGGCTGCCGACCGCGCAAATCCTGGTCTTCCTTTACATAAATCTTATGAAAGTGCCGCCCGCACAGCTCTCCAACTTTTTCAATTGCGTCATTCTGCCTGTCTCCCGGAACACCGATCACGCCGACAAGCCTTTTTGCTTCCTGCTGCCGTAAAAACTGAATAACCTGTTCATACCCCGCGATGTTATGGCCATAATCCAGCATAACCTTATATCCATTTGCCTCAAATATATTAAACCTGCCGGGATTGTTTTTTTCATCCGGCTGAAAGCTGATAAGCCCCTTTCGGATCTGTGCTTCAGGAATGCCAAGGCCCAGCAGTGCGGCACTGGCCGCCATAGCGTTTTCAATGTTGCATACGGCCGCGCCCTGATAGGTGATGGGGATTTCATCCACCTGGGCAATGGGCGTAACCTTGCCCAAGTAGTGGGCTTGAATGCCGCCCTGGTAGAAATAGACAGCATTGCCTCCCGCTTTCAGATGTTTTGCGACCCATGGGTTTTCCACATCCTTGGAAAAGAATAGAACATTACACCTGACTCTTTTCAAGAAGAATTCCACCATTGGATCATCCGCATTTAAGACTGCGCATCCCCAAGGCTTGACAGCCTCCACCACCAGGGATTTGATATACGCCAAGTCCTCCAGCGTATATAAATCATCCAGGCCCAAATGATCTTCACTGATATTGGTGATGACGCCAACATCCGCCAGATCATAACCCAAGCCCCGCTTAACGATGCCACCTCGGGCTGTTTCCAATACAGCCGCCTCCACCTCCGGATGGGAGAGGATGATTCCGGCACTAACCGCACCGGTATTGTCTCCTTCCAAAATACAAGATTGTCCAAGAAAAATACCGCTGGTTGTGGTATAACCCACTTTTCGCCCTGTCATGGAGAGCGTATGGGCAATCAGCCTTGTGGTGGTGGTTTTGCCATTAGTCCCTGTTACGGCCACGATCGGGATTGTAAAAGGAGTACCCGGAGGATAAAGCATATTCAGAATATCTTTCCCCACCTCTGTCCTGGGACCTTCGGAAGGCATCATGTGCATTCTCAAGCCCGGGCCGGCGTTAACCTCAATGATTGCACCATGATTTTTATGAAATGGAACGGCAAGATCGGGAGAGCAGATATCCACCCCGGCTATGTCCAGCCCCAACGCCTGGGCCGCCTTAACCGCGATAGCAGCGTTTGCCGGATGGATTTCATCCGGGCAGGACCTGGCGGTTCCACCGGTACTTAAGTTGGCATTCTCCCTAAGTTTTACTATTGTTCCTAAAGCAGGCACCGTGGCAGGCGTCATACCGCTTTCCTTAAGCAGATCAACCGCCACATCATCCAGCTTTAATTTGGTCAGCGGCTTTGTATGATCGTCTCCGCGCAGCGGGTTTTCGTTTTCCTTTTCCACCAATTGCGCTATGGTGCTGACGCCATCACCCAAAACAGAGGGGGGGCGCCTTTCGGCAACCGCAGAAACTTTCTTGCCGACCACCAATACCCGGTAATCTTTGCCCTGAATGTACTTTTCCACAATCACAGCCGTGCTGTATTGCATAGCTTCCTGAAAAGCGTCAGGGATCTCATCTCTGTTCTGAACATTCAGGGAAACGCCGTTGCCATGGTTGCTGTCGTAGGGCTTTATGACCACAGGATATCCAATTTCCTCAGCGGCACGCAATGCCCCGTCCAAGGAATAAGCAATCTCGCCCGTTGGCACCGGTATGCCGATGTTTTGTAAAATTTCCTTGGTCAGATGCTTATCGCCTGCCGTATTAACAGCGATGCAGCTGGGTTTGTCTGTCAGGGCGGCCTCCATCCGCCGGGCATACTTCCCATACCCAAATTGCAGCTGGCTGTCGCCGCCAAGGCGGGTGACAGGAATACCCCGTTTTATGGCTTCCTCATAAATCGCTCGGGTACTTGGGCCCATATCCGTCCGGGCAGCCAGCGCTTGCAGATCGTTTAAGGCAGGCTGGATGTCCGCCTGCTTTTCGTGACTCAAGTCGGTAATGAACTGCACAACGGCTTTCCCGCAGGCAATGCCCACCTGTTCGTTGATATAGCGATATACAATATGATAGCAGGTTGTGTCTCCCTCCTGCCTGGTGGAGCCATATCCTACATCATATCCAAGCATGTTCTGCAATTCCAAAATGGTATGCTCCGTTACATGGCCCAGGTATGTACCTTCACGAAGCCTTTCCATAAATCCGCCTTCATGGCCCAAGGAGCACTGGTGCCGGGACAGGCCGGGAAAAGACTCCAGCAGCCGTTCATTGAAGCCTTGAATCGCAACTGTGGGCGTATTATGCAGTTTCTCTAAATCAACGTTCAATTTGATAACCGGTTTCAAACAGTAGATATTGCGCCCTCTATACACCTTGATATCCTTTATCTTCAAGCGGAGCAACCTCCCGAACAGAAAATAGCATATTTTTATATTGAATCCCGAATACTGAAAGATCAAGAGGCCGGATTGTTTTTGGGCTTTAGAATCTGCCGGTTCTTCATGTCATAACCGTATCCCTTGGGCAATACATGCAGCGTCACATGAGAAATGGCAAGTATTTCATTGGGGGTCAGTTCTGATACATTGGAATCGGATATGGTTATCCCATCCAGGATGGTTACTGCGTTGGAACCCAAAACTTCAAAATGCGCGTCGGGGAATACCTGAATTGCCGTATCCTCATCAATCCCAATACCCAATGTAAACGGGTTCTCAGCCACCCCGCACAGCAGCCGTCCCAGTCTTCCCCGCTGGGCAAAATGCTGATCTACAATTACCTGCTCCAGCAATCCTAAGCCCGGAGCCATTTTCAGCGTACACTTTCTGGCAGGATCGTTGCTTAAACCGTCTGTAATCATGGTGCTGCTTAAAACAGATGCCCCGGCACTGGTACCGGCGATAAGGGCGCCGCCGCGATAAGCCTCATAAAGCGCGGCGTAGGCTTTTGTTCCTCCCAAAATGCTGGTGATCCGTAATTGGTCACCCCCCGTAAAAAAAATACCGGTGGCTTTTTGCAACAACTCCACCGGCGCTTGGGCATCGGCCTGCTGCCGGGTATCCATGCAAACGACTTCCGTCTGCCCAACCCCCAGCTTTTGAAACAGGGCACGGTAGGCCTCCCCCGCTTCCTCAGGGTGCTGGGTTGCTGTCGTGATGATCACGATAAGGCCATTGCTTCCGCCCGAAGCCTTTGCGGTAGCTTGAAGGATTTCCATGCCTCCTGTTTTATCCTCCGCGCCGCCGATTATCATGAGATTGCCGTTTACCTTTTCACTCATACCTGCCCCAACCCACGCTTTCTTCCATGGCGGATATTTTCCCCCGGGCTTTTACAAAAATGCGCTGGTGCCTAAGCCTCATATTTCCCCTTCATCCGGCAGATGCCATTTTCAATGGCGACGTTTCCCTTTACAATCAAACATGATATGGAAAGATCCTCTCGATTAAGTATCAGCACATCCCCATCACTTCCCGGTTTCAAGCAGCCTTTGCGGGGATACAGCGACAGCCTGCAAGCCGGGTTTATGGTTAACGGCCTGATGGCTGTCTCAATAGAAATGCTGCCGCATTTTGCACAATTTACAAAATCATCAAACAGGTCTTTGGGATGGCCTTTTCCGTCGGGGCTTTGGGGATTGCTGCCGTTCGCGTCGGAAGAAAAGGTGATCTGCGCAGTGGGAATTCCCTCCCCTAGAAGCCTTTGCAGAGCATCAGGAACCGTATAGCCTTTTTCATCCGTTTCTCCGCATGTCAGGTCCAAATAGCCACCCTTCCGGCCATATTGAACCGCTTGTGCAAACAGCGCCTTGTTGCGGTTTAAATGGGTGGGGACAAACATATCTATGGGAAAGTTGCTTTCTTCAATCAGGGAGATCAGCGGTTCCAGCCCTTTCTTGCCATCGCCTACATGCAGGTGAAGGATTCCCGCCTTTTTCCCTATCATTCCGCCTAGCTTTACCTCCCAGGCCAGTTCACGCAGCATATCCAGGCTCGGATGGGAGGAGCGGTAATCAGAGATCGCCACCTCCCCTGCGCCCAGCACTTTATCGACAAAGACGATATCATGTATAACTTTCCCGGTCAGTGTATCAGTAGGAAGTCCATAGCTTCCGGTATAAATATAAGTGCTGATCCCCTCTTCCTCCAACGCATGGGCTTTTGCCAGCAGTGCTGATACACTCCTTGTTACACCATCCGCACCCAACAACCCTACAACCGTGCCGATGCCGGCGCTGAGAATACTGGAAAGGGCCACCTCCGGAATGCGGCTTCCCGGCCCCTCCTCACCTCCTCCGCCCGTGATATGCATGTGTTGGTCAATAAAAGCGGGGCACACAATAAGCCCGGAACAGTCAATCACCTTTGTGTCATATTCCGGAACAATCGGTATATGAGGCTTAATCATCATAATTTTTTCGGGAGACAGCAATAGATCATTGGGACCCATATGCTCCGGAGCATAGCAGTCTCCACCTTTTAAAAGCAGCAAGCACCTGCACCTCCGCAAAAAAATTCATGTCCCGCTTAAGTTGCCCTGAAGCTGCCGATTCATTTTGGTTTCATTCGGGAGTATTGGCATCGGTTTCAAAGTATCAAGGCTTTTTTGGCAGCCCGATCTTTTGTCATGATGTTCAATTCAAAAAACCGTCCGCAAAAAAATGCCCGGCTTTGAAGCGGGCTACGCCCGCCTTTCAAGCCTGGCATTTGAGTTATGTTTATTGGAGAAAATTAATTTGGCAGCATCCCATGCCGTGAAAGCACGCTAGCGTCCCAGGGTTAGGATTCTGTAATCCTGCCGCCATTTACATGCAATACCTGCCCGGTAACGTAAGCGGAATCGTCACAGGCCAAATACACATAGGTAGGCGCCAGCTCAAAGGGCTGAGCCGCGCGGCCCAGGGGAGTATCCTTGCCAAATTGTTCAACGTCCTGCGGCGAAAAGCTGGATGGGATCAAGGGCGTCCAAACAGGCCCCGGTGCGACGGCATTCACACGAATTCCCCGCGACGCCAGCGAAAGGGAAAGGGAACGAGTGAAGGATACAATCGCGCCCTTGGTGGCAGAGTAGTCAATAAGCGTTTTGTCCCCCGCATAGGCGGTGATAGATGTTGTATTGATGATGGAAGCGCCCGGCTGCATATGCTTGAGGGCCGCCTTTGCCATGTGGAAGTAGCTGAGTACATTGGTAGAAAAGGTGATGCCCAGCTGTTCTGATGTGATATCTTCCAGGCTGTTTTGGGGATACTGCACGGCGATATTGTTAACGAGCACGTCGATATGGGAAAACATGGCGAACGTCTGCTCAATTGCGCCAATGGCCGCCAGCTCGTCCTTCAAATCGCAGGGAATCAAAAGACAGCGCCTGCCAAGGCCTTCCACGATGCGTTTGGTCTCATCCGCATCCTTTTTTTCGTTGAGGAATACGATGGCAATGTCTGCGCCCTCTTTGGCAAAGGCGATAGCAGTAGCCTGACCTATGCCGCTGTCCCCGCCGGTAATGACCGCTACCTGATTTTTTAATTTGCCGGACCCTTTGTATTTCGGGTTGTCCATCACCGGCGCCGGCTGCATTTGCTGCTGGCTTCCCGGCTGCTTGTTTTGGTGCTGCGCGGGGAAATTATTGGGGGATTGCGGAACCTGTTTTTGATACGTAGAGGAATTTTGCATAATGCCCCTCCTAACCTATTGCTAGGCGTAGGATTTGTTCGGGGTAGGGCAATTATGCATACCACTATTCTTTTAAGGGAAACAGTCATGAGGCAGCTCTGCTCTGTAAGCGTATCACCAAGGGAGATTCAATACCTTTTCCACAAATATCCTTGCGATTTCAGGGTCAAATTGCGTTCCCGCGTTGCCCCTGATTTCTCTTGCAGCCTCTTGCGCAGAAAGGGCCTTCCGGTAGGGCCTGTCATGGATCATTGCGTCGTAGGCATCGGCAAGGGCAATCACTCTGGCTTTCCACGGGATAGACTCTCCATGTAAACCTCTTGGATAGCCCTTTCCATCCCATCGCTCATGGTGTGATAAAACAAATTCGGAAATCTGATAATATTCGTTGGAGCTTCCAAGCAGCCGGTATCCGGTTTCGGGATGCCGCTTGATTTGCGCCCATTCCGATTCGGAAAGCGTGCCTTGCTTAAATAGTATGGCATCCTCAACGGCAATTTTACCGATATCATGCATTTCCCCCGCAGCCCTTACTTCAAGAATCTCCTCTTCGCTCAAAGAACAGGCTTTCCCAATGGCTTCACAAAGCTTTCCGACGCCCAATGCATGCTCGCGTTCCATTGGATTCTTCTCAAGCAATGCTTGAAGAATGGAATTGATCGCTATGTTTCGCTTGCAGGAGCTGTGGAATATTTTCTTGTGATACATGTAATCCTCTGCCCGCTTGATAACGTCACTGGCATTCTGGGTCTGATTTTGTTTCATAGCCCACCCAAAGGCAATGGATATGCCAATGCCCATAAATTTGATCGATAAAATCTTTTCTTTCACTTTTTCCAGCAGTTCCCGGGTTGAGGCTTCATCTGTTTTGGGCAGCAAAAGAACAAATTCATCGCCGCCGGTACGTGCAATCATGTCGCCGGGCCGGCATTCCTGTTTCATTGCTTCCGCAACCTTTTGAATCATCTCATCCCCAGCTTGATGACCAAAGGCATCGTTGATGGTCTTTAAGCCATTGACATCTGCATATACAAAAGACAGCGGGAGGTTTTCCGGCACATCCGCCCGCTTTAATTCCTCATCAAAAAAGCGGCGGTTGTACAGCCCAGTCAATTGATCGTGATAGCTTAAATATTCAATCCATCTTTGCTTCTCTTTGCGCTCACTAAAGTCCCTGAACACAAGCACGCAGCCAATGATATTGCCATACAAATCCCTGATCGGCGCTGCCGTATCCTCGATAGGCACTTCATTTCCATGCTTGGACAGGAGCAGAGTGTGGTTTGCCAGCTCAACAATTTCTTCCTTTTCAAATACCAATTTGACCGGGCTTTCTACGGAGTCCCTCGTATATTCATTGATAATAACAAACACTTGATCGATAGGCACATTCAGTGCGTCATCTAGCTTCCAGCCGGTAAGCTTTTGCGCAACGGGATTCATGAATTGAATGTTGCCGTTAATATCTGTGGTAATCACGCCATCCCCAACAGAATGCAAGGTGGCCTGCAGCTTTTCCTGTTGTCCAATGATTTCCAGATATCCCGCTTCAATTTGTTCAAGCAGCTGATTGATTGTTTTGCGCAGGTAGGAAAATTCTCCATCGCCTTCCTCAGGCAGCTTCACAAACTCCCTTTTTGCCATATCAATCTGCTTAACGTCTTTGATTAGCGCTACGAAAGGCTTTGTCAAATATTTGCCCAGCAATATAAAGATTAGTAAACCAATTATTATTGACCCAGCTGTATTGATAATGGAAAAAACAGCCGCGCTTTTTACACCCATAATATAAAAGCTTCTGGGCATGGCTAATGTAATCATTGTGCCAGAATGCGTATCATAAGCGTTTGGCACGACAAGCTTAATGGATATGGCATCTTTCGTTTCGTTTATCCCG
Source organism: Bacillota bacterium (assembly GCA_023392515.1). Classification (GTDB taxonomy): domain Bacteria; phylum Bacillota; class Clostridia; order Christensenellales; family Aristaeellaceae; genus JAEVYX01. The sequence continues at coordinate 24,470 of JAEVYX010000023.1, forward strand.
GCACTATCCAAAATGACCACATCGTCCAGGATATTATTAGGCCGCCATTCCACCACTTGTATACCACTGATCGTGCATCCGGAGATTTTTTCTATGTCTTGATAAATCTTATCATCAATCCGTCTGCCAATGATTAATTTGCCGGAAGGCTGCTTTATGATTGCTGAATCGGTTATGTCCGTAGATGCGGCGAGGTAAAAAGAACCGCCCAATTCAAAAACGCCAAAGGCATCGTCCTGATTCTTTGCGTATTGTACAACTGCTTGGAAGTTATCAAAAAATCCGGCAGGGAAATCAGAGAATGCTTTCAAATCAAAATCATAATACTGCTTGAAGAATATGCTTTCGTCTTCCCCCTGGTAAATCATAAAGCTTAAGTCAAGGTTTTGAAAGGTGCTTTCCGGCAGGTTTAAGCTTACATAATCCGCAAAGGACCCATTCACAAACTGATACGTATCATCCCAGTGCCCCCAGTCGTTGGCGGTTCCGATATACTTGCTTTTTTTCTCCTGCGCATAGGATGATATATTCTCTTTGGTCAAGCTGACCTGGGAGTCTTCCAGCGTCAAAATGAATTTTTGAAAGAACAGGCCAAACGCAAGGTTGATGCAAATGATGGCGATAAGCAATATGGGAATGATGGTAATTGCTATCTTGTTTCTCAGCGACATAAAAACCTCTCCAAAATGCGTACATTACGCCTGCTTGTTGATTTGGTGCAATAGCGGTGGCCTTTACGCTTGGAATCCCCCTCAGGCTTCATCCCTCTGTTTCAGGCGGATGCTGCTTTTTGATGGAGAGACAAAATCCGGTTCTTTATAAAGTAAAAACATTCTGCAAGATTTATATTGATTCCCTTCAGCCATGCTGATCACTCATCTTTCGACACTTTATGCATTTTTATCAGCATATTCTACAAAAATCAACTTGTCAACTGTTTCCTTTGATAATTGAAAAGTTCACAAGTCGGGAAATAGAAAAAGCCCGCTCGCCTCAAAATGGCGAGTGGGCGCAGAGACTTTTCACAAATATTTTTCAATCCTATTTCAGAAATTCCTCCCGCAGCGTAACGCCAAACTCTTTGGCAATTGCCCGAAGATCTGCATCGGTGATCGTCTGGCGGATACCCTGCCCCACGCTTTGTACGCGGACGTAAATATCAGCTGCCTTCTCGATGGTATGCATGAGCCCAAAGGTCGTATCAAAATCGGGGCCGGATACAAAGGTGCCATGGTGGGCCCAGATCGCTGCATCAAATTCCTTCATCAATTCGCTGGTGGCCAGTGCGATATCTGCACCTCCGGGAACCATCCAGGGCACAACCCCTACACCTCCGGGGAATACAACGGGGCATTCCGTCGCGCTCTGCCACAACACTCTGGTAAAATCCCGTGCCGTCAGGGGCAAAACATAGGTAAGTGCAATAACGGCGGGGGTGTGGGCATGGTAAATCACCCGGCACTCCCCCTGAGTGGCCGCTTTGCGAACGGAGTGATTCATGAAATGACTGGGAAATTCACTGGTTGGGCGGCCGCCTCTCTCCAGGCCCCATACGATACGGTAGCCGTCGCCCGCGTCATTGATCTGAACGATGCAGAGGCTATCCTGCGGCGCAAGCGGTACGTTGCGCATATATTTTCCGCTGCCGGTGGAAATGAAAAACTCATCCCGCAGATTTTTCGCTTCAACGCCCATCTTAACCCAGTCAGAAGGTGTATCCCTAAAATAAGGCCGGCAGGCATCCGCCTCTTCCTTCCGCATGCGATAGGTCAGGTTGCCGCCGTTTCGCTCGTGCCAGCCCTGCAGCCAGCCGTCTTTGCACATGCGGATGTAACCTTGCATCATATTTGTTTGCAAAATACTCATCATTAAGCCCTCTTTTTCAATACTTCGTTTTCATAATCCACAACAGTCTGATACCAGTCCTCATTTTTCGGAACGTTCTGCCTTACGCAATATTCTTCCCACACGGCACCGAAGGGAAGGGTTTTGCATTCTTCCTGAAACATCATAAGCTCCGTAAAATTCCCGGCTTCCTGCAGGCCTTTCAACTTGGCGTGGGGATGGAGCAAAGCATACAAAAGGGCCTTCTCTATGTTACGGGTGCCGATAACCCAGGCCGCGATGCGGTTGATGGAGGCGTCGAAAAAGTCCAGGCCGATCAGCACCTTGGAAAGCGCATCATTTCGAACAATCTCGGCTGCAATCTCTTTTACCTCATCCTCCAAGCGCACCACATGGTCGCTGTCCCATCGGACAGGCCTGGTGATATGGAGCGGAACCTTGTCAAAGAAGCATAGCAAGGAGGGAATTTTGTCACTGACCATTTCTGTAGGATGATAATGCCCGTTATCCAGCAGGAGATATACACCAGGATGGGAAGCAGCATAGCTCATATAAAACTCACTGCTGCCTGCCGTATAGGCTTCCAGGCCAATTCCGAAAACCTTGCTCTCCACGCAGTCAATTACACCTTCCAGCTTTTCCTCAAAAATCTGGTCCAGACTGTCCTTCAAAAGCAGGCGGGGGCCCATCCGGTCGGCGGGTACGTCCTTCAAGCCGTCAGGAATCCATACGTTACATAAGCAAGGGGATTTGAGTTCCCTGGCAAAATAAGCGGCGATACGGCGGCAGGCAATGCCGTGACGAACCCAGAAAGCGCGGGTCTGCGCGTCTGAGCTGCTCAAAGTTAAGCCGGATGCCTTTTCGTGGCTAAAAAAGGTAGGGTTAAAGTCAATGCCAAGATTGCGTGCTTTGGCATAATCCACCCACGCTTCAAAATGCCTGGGCTCCAATTGATCCCGGTCCACCTTTTCCCCATCAAAGATGGCATAGCTGGCATGAAGATTGATTCGCTTTTTTCCAGGAATAAGGGAAATCGCTTTATCAAAATCAGCCATCAATTCCAGTGAAGTACGCGCCTTGCCGGGATAGTTACCCGTAGCTTGAATCCCACCGCTAAGACAACCATTCTCGTTTTCAAAGCCTGTCACATCATCTCCCTGCCAGCAGTGAATGCTGATGGGGATGAGGGCCAATTCCTCCATTGCTTTTTCGACATCCACGCCAAGGCGGGCGTATCTGCTTTTTGCTTCTTCATATAAAGTGTTCATCCTGCAGCCCCTTTCCGTCATAAGGATCATAGGATTTTATAGGAAAGCTATTCTTAATCGCTTTCCGCGCCTCAGCGATATTTTCAAATTCACCATTTGCAAGCATTTGGGCTATGGCGTTACCCAATGCAGTCCCCTCCTTGGGACCTGCAAACACGGGGAGTCCGGTCATATCGGCTGTCATTTGATTCAGCGTCGCATTTTGGCTGCCGCCGCCGATGATATTGATAGAAGTATAATTTTCCCCCGTAAGGGCACGCAATTGATGGATGGCGTCCCGGTAACAAACCGCCAGGCTTCGATAAACGCAATAAAGCAGATTGGACAGGCTTGGGGGCTCGGGATGCCCCGCTGCTTTAAGTGACGCCTTGATTTCGTCTATCATGCTTTCGGGAGCCAGAAACCTGCGGTCGTTGACATCAATCAGGCCAGGGTAACCGGCTCCCCCCGCTGCCATTTCAGCCATTTCCGAAAAGGTATACCGGTTCTCCGTTTCCTTGTGAATACACTGTAATATCCACAAACCCATGATGTTTTTCAAGTACCGGATCTTCCCATTATACCCGCCTTCGTTGGTAAAGCCTGCCGCTACGCTCTCCTCACTGGTGATGGGAACATCGTTTTCCACTCCCAGCAGGCTCCATGTGCCGCTGGAAAGATATACCGCGCTTTCATCCTGGGCAGGCACCGCCAGAAAAGCGCTGCCTGTATCATGGCTTGCAGGTAACACCACCTTACAGGAGTACCCGACCTGCTTTGCAATATCCGCAAGCAACTCCCCCACCACTGTACCCGGCATTTGTGGTTTTGACGAAAAAAGCTTTTCAGGGATGCCCGCCGCTCGAAGGACTGCTTTATCCCAGCAACGATCGGCCGCATTCATCAAGGCTGTAGTGGACGCGTTGGTATATTCGTTTACCTTTTTCCCCGTCAGCAAGAAATGGAAATAATCGGGTATCATCAAAAAGGCATCAGCCCGGTTAAGCTGGGCTGGGTCTGCTGCCATCAGCTGATATACCGTATTGAAGGGCTGTTTGGCTATGCCGGTATGGGTATACAGTTCCCTAAAGGACATTGTCCTTTCCAGGCGCTTATCCATTCCCTCCGTGCGCTTGTCCCTATATCCCATGGTATCTCCCAAAACATGGTCCTTTTCGTCCAGCAGTACATAATCCACCGCCCAAGTGTCGATGCCCAAAGAAACGGGGATATTTCCCCTTTCCCCCAATACCTTCATCCCAGTCAAAATACTATTCCAAAGCTTCTGTACATCCCAGCACAGATGTCCATTTTGGGAGACCAGCCCGTTTTCGAAACGGTAAATTTCCTCCAGGCGTATCCTTCCATCCTCCACCCAGGACAGAATATGCCGTCCGCTGGATGCGCCGATGTCAATAGCCAAATAGGTTTGCAAGGGCTCACCCCCTTCATTGAAAATCAAATTTTCCCTCCATCATGGCAGATAGAAAACCTGGCTCAGCCTGGGCTGTGCACCGGTCACAGGGTCCATCTCCAAATCCAGTACATCCTTCATATAAGCGTTCCACCGGTCCACCACAGGGCTTTCCGCCTGAATCCTTGCAGCATAGTCTGCGCCCTTTTCGCATTCATAATAGCCGAAAAGCTCGTCTCCAGTGTTCCATATGGTATAGTTGCAGATTCCCGCTTCCTTCAGTACATCTGCCAATTCGGGCCATATCAGGTCATGGCGCCTTACGTATTCCTCCCTCATTCCGGGCTTGATGCGCCCCTTCCACGCATAGCGCTCCATTGGGTTTTCCTCCTTTATAAAGGTCGGATAATGCTGTCAAACGGCTCTATCTGAAACTGTAACGTTTCGCCCTCCGTCAAAATGCGGGTGCTTTGCGCCCGGGCACTGTTGTTGATTACCATTAACGTTCTCAAAGCGGGATAAAACGCACATTCCATGAAGGGATTGTCCGTTACATAAAGCTGCTTCATGGGCATGTCCACCGCATATAGGAAAAGATTCAATAGCAGGCGGGCCGCTTCCGCGCTGAAACGAAAAGAACTCAGATAGATGCCCTTTCCCTGGCCGAAGCTGTTTACCGTAAAGGTGGGCGTACCCTGTTCTTCCGACAGAACCCGGGCCTTGCCGTTTGTCAGGTAAATGCCTGTTTTTCTTTGGAACCGTACATTTTGATCCGTCAATCCCTTAATTGATTCCAGTATATACGTCCACTTTCCATGGCATATCCTGGCCCCCAAATCCAAATCCACGCCCAAAATGTCTGCCATCCGAAAGTAGGTATCATAGCCCATAACAGCCGAAGGCTCGTTGACGCCAAGGAAAGTTCCGCCCTCGTACACCCATTGGGTGATTCGCTCCATGATTCCCGGGTCTGCCCACGCATCACCGCCGCTCCACGCACTTCCTCCGGTGCCCGCGTTGATAATCACTTGAACGCCCTGAAGCGCACCTGCTTTTATATCCTCAAAGCTGAGAAAGCTTACCTCCACGGGCAGGCCTGACAGCGCTTCGTTGATATGGATCAAATCATGTTGGTCCGTCTCATGAAAGTGCCCCGAAAGTGTCCAGGAGCGCAGCTTTCCCCAGCAATGAAGCACCGCCACCTTGACAGGAAGAACATTGGGAACGCCACCTATGTGCAGCGCCTTGATCCTTCTGAATTCCCCTGCCAGTTTTTCTATATAATTGCAAAAGTCGGGAAACGCCTTAACCAAATGCAGGTATCCTCCCAAACCAATCCTGTCTATGGGTGCCCTGAGAAGCGCCCTGCGAATATGAAGCCAATAGACCTGGGCATCCTGCGCGGGCGTCCCCCCTTTTTGAAAGGTAGAAGCGCCCCCCAACCCTACCGGGAACAGATACGGATGCAGCCGAAGCTCATGGGTTTTTACCGGCACCTGGGCGCACAGCCGTACCTCATACCCTGAAAACACACACTTGATAAGCCCATCAAAGCCGAAGGATTCAAAAAGCTCGCTGTAAGGCTCCATTCCCACCCAACTGTCATCGTAAAAAACAAAGGCCTTTTTGCCATAACGGTGGACCACATCCACCAACTGTTTACCAAAGGATACCACAAAACGATTGATAAAAGCCATATAGTCCAGCTTTTTTTTTGTTGGGGGCATATGGGTTACCTGAAATTTCCCCTTGTTGATAAAATCCTCAGCCACAAGCCGATATCCATTTTCCTTTTCAAACTGCACAAGGGCCAGCGGGCTTACCGTGAAATCGTAAGATGCCCAATCTGTAAACAGATGACGGTTGCGCAGACTGCTGCCCCATATGAATACGAAATTATAAAACAGGGATGTAAACCTCACCACATGTACATCGGGATGTGATTCACACCACTGCTCAAGCCAAGAAATCAAATAGGCCTGCACTTGCGGATGGCGCGGGTCAAGCTGCATCAAATGTTCCGTTTTCCAGTTGTTGGTGGTATGGTTATACATATTGATTTCTTCCCACATGCGAAAAGCCATGAAGCTTGCTGTGTAGCGGTGCCAGGGAATTGCCTTTTCCACCCGCACCGTCCCCCGTTCCCCATCGTATCGCCAATGATCCCTTTGGACTTCCTCTCCGGTGGTGCGGTCGTAGACCTGCCAGTATGGCATGGCTTCTTCCGTGTCATTTAGCGCAAACTGCTGGTCAAAATATCTTTCCAGCAGGGGAAGCTCCAGGGTTTCCCCTGCTGCAATGACTGGCGCGGTAATCAAAAAGGTTTGCTGCAGCATTTGGGGATGCTGCCTGGCCCACTCATTATGATCGCGTATAATACATATCGTGGCGTAAACTTCATAGCCCGCCCTGACAATCTCCTGGGAAAGTGCGGTGCCTTCACAATCGCGAATTACATCCGCCCCCCACTTGTCTGCCAATTCCAAGGTCAGCTTTTCATAGCCTGCTTCCCCCGGCAGGGTAAAACTCCCGCGGGTGAATGCCTGAGCATCCATAAATTCACATCCTTTATTTTATCTGAGGCACCCGGAAGCACAGCTTTGGGTACAGACTGCCTGCTCTCATTTTCCAAGCCCGCATACATCCTTTTTTCAAGCTATAGGGAGATGCCTTTTCTCAAACGGGCAGTTAATACGCGGGTCAGCTTTCTTACAAGGCTCCGTCTTTTCGATGGCTGTCAGCATTCAATATCGATGATAAAAACGCCAGCGCAAGGCCTTGCCCCCAACCCTGAATCCAATCTTTGGAGATAACGCGGTATCCCAGCCGGTCCCTCATAACGGCGGTGCCGCCCGATACATTCAGCACACGCCCATCGGCTGTGATGTTTTTCATCACCCCGTCCAGCGCTTTTTGAATGTACTTCCTGTGCAGCGGATTGCCCTTCACCACCATGGCAGCGGCAATGCCGCAGGAGGCGGACACCTCCTCATAACTTTCCTCATCATCCAAAATGGTACGCCACAAGCCTCCCGGTGTCTGCAATAGTTTTAACGCTGCAAGCTGCTCATTTAAAGAACCGGCTACATTCATATACTTGGGATACAAATAGCACCGGGGCAGAATCTCTCCCACCTGCGCCATGGTATAAGCAGCCCAGGCATTGGCCCGGCCCCAAAAGAAACCTGACATATGGTCTTTGGCAATATTGTCATAGCCATGATACCAAAGGCCGGAAACGGTATCCTGCAGATATTTGATATGCCAGTCATACTGGTTGAGGGCATCTTCGATCATAGCCTCATCCTTCAGTTTGACCCCTGCCCGCAAAAGGAAGAACGCCGCCATAAACAGCGTATCAGCCCAGGCCTGCTCCGGAAAGTCATTTTGGGCCGATACGGTATGCTGAAGCACCGAATCGCCAAAGCGAAGGGCTTTTTTTACCAGGTATTCTACCTTGTCAAGGGCGATCCGCCAATACTTTTCATCGCCTGTAGCCTCATAGAGGCTGATAAGGCTATGCCCCATGGCACAGGTATTGACCGTCCAGCCGGGAAGCCCCAACTGGATATACTCATCCACCCGCTCCTTCACAAGCGTGATGTATTCTTCTTTTCCCGCTGCCTTGCCGGCCTCGCAAATGCCATAATAGGCCACGCCGCAAGGCCAGTCCCAGGTTAGATCCATGCGCATAGTGCGCCTGACGACTGCATCAACAACCTGTGTTAATGCCGTAGTGTCGTATTGAATGGCTGCCATTGCAGATCCCTCTCTTGTCTGGAAGAAAGCCCCCGCCTAAGCGAGGGCTTTCTTTGCAAATGTTGTCCGCTTATTTTACATTGCCCGCGTCGATCAGCGCCTGCTTTTCATCCAGGATCGCCTGGTATCCGGCGTCCAGGTATTCCTTGCAGGCTTCCTCATAGGTCACTTCAAACGCATCCACCGGGCAGGTTGCACACTTGACATAAAGTTCCTGCCACAAAGCATTCAAATCGGCAGCATATTCCGAAGAGCTCTTTACAACCTTGGTAAAAATGGCGTTTACCAGCCCATATTGCCTGTTTGCCTGATCGTAGGCATAGGCCTGAGCAATCAAATCCTCATAGCCCTTAGGGGCCAGGTTGGCAAGGTTTGCCTTGTAATTCAGCTCCTCAACGCCATAGTTGGCCACTTCCGCCACCAGGCACCAATAATCTTTATTGTTGTTGTTACTGCGCTTGGATTCACCGGCGAAATCCGCCACGGGAAGGGCCAGGCCTTCCTCGCTCAATGTGTAGTTTTCATCTTTCACACCATTTTGCAGGAAGAATAGGTTGTCTTTCTGGATCATCCAATCGAGCAGCATCCAGATGGCAGCGCGCTGCTCATCAGTGGCCTTGCTATTGATGCCCATCACCATGCCGTAGGGGGGATATTGGTAATAGTAGGGATGGCTGTTGGCAGGTGCCAATGCCTTGGGGTTTAATACGGAAAGCTTTGCCTCGGGGTTATTGGCCAGGAGGCTGGAGATCACGTCGGTAGTGCTGGCAATATAGAAGCTGTAGGTGCCTGTTTTGCCGGATACGAACTCGGACACCACACTGTTTTCTTCAGTCCGCAGGTAGAATTCGGGATCAACGGTGCCATTATTATAAGCAGCATTCAATGTCTTCAAGTATGCTTTGGAAGAAGCCCAGGTCAAAGGTGCCACATTTAGGTCGGAATAGAGCGCTAGTTCTTTGGGGTCAACCTGTGCGCCGCGGTAGGGGTAGTCAAAGGTAAAGCTCTTGTTGATCAGGCGGTCACCCAGTGTACCCAAGCCCGCATTCTTCCAAGCCAAAGCCGCAGCATCCAGTTCCTCCCGGGTGGTGGGCAGGGGCAGGCCGACCTTGTCCAGCCAATCCTGACGAATCAAGGTTACCCAGTTGTAATAGATGGGGTCGCGCTGTGCAAAGAAGAAGAAGGTCTGATCGTCCATCTGCCCATACTTTTCAATGGTGGATCCAAGCTTTTCAAAGTAGGTGGGGGCATAGAAAGCTATTTCGTCCTTATCCAGCGCCTGCATAGCACCTTCGCCATAGTAATTGACAGCTTGGGGCATATCGTAATGGAAAATGATGTCCGGCGCATTTCCGGCGGCAATCATCTGCATGAAGTCTGCCACTTCCGTCGTACGGCCGATGGCCACATACTCCACCTTGACATTGTGCTTGTCACCAAACTCGGACTGGACCCAGCGGGTGTAATAGTTATCGGTCACATTCCAGCCTTCAAACCCGCGGTCATACACAGGAATCCGTATGGTTACCTGATTGGCAAAGCCATTGGAATAGTCCGTGTATTTCTTGGCTTCGGCGGATGCGCTGCCAGTGGCCATGCATCCAAGCATCAAGGCAGCCACCAGTACAAGAGAAAGCACGCGTGACAATTTCATTCTCGTTTCCCCCTATATTTGATTATTTAGCATTAGGTACACCCTAATGGCTATATCGATTTTGGATATCAACCCTTGATTGCCCCAATCATCACACCCTGCACAAAATACTTTTGTACAAAGGGGTATATGCACAGGATGGGAAGGGTGGCAAACATGACGCAGGCTGCCTTGAGCACCTCGGGGTTGGTCATCACGCCCACCGAGCCACCCTCCAGCTGGAAGGATTCTGACGCGGCAACCACCAGGTAATACAGTTTCAACTGCAAGGGGCGCAAGCTGACGTTTTGTTTGATGTAAAAAAGCGCATCCTGATAAGCATTCCACCGGCCAACCGCGAAAAACAGCGCGATGGTAGCTATGATAGGCTTGGAAAGGGGCACGACGATGCCGGACAAAATACGATACTGGCTGGCGCCGTCTATCAGGGCAGATTCCACCAGGCTGTCCGGAATGGAAGATGCAAAATAGTTTTTCATGATGAGCAGGTTATAGGCACTGAAAGCCAAGGGCAGAATCATGCTCCACCAGGTATCCAGCATTTTAAGGTTGCTCATAAGGAGATACTCGGGTATGATGCCTCCGGAAAAATACATGGTGAACATGCAAAGGAATGTAAGCGCCTTCCGCCCCACCAATTGCTTTCGGGACAGCACATATGCAGCGCAGATGGTGATGAATGTGCCAATCAACGTAAAAGAAACAGTTACCACAACGGATACATACATTGACTTGAGGATGCTGGCATCGGAAAAAATTTTTTCATATGCTCCAAAGTTCAAACCCTTTGGAAGCAGCAGTACCTTATTGGCCACAACGTAGGCATCCTGACTGATGGATTTGGCAAAGACATGCACAAAGGGCAGCAGGCATAATAAGCTGAAAAGAATCAGGATCGCATAAAACAGTGCATCGAAGGCCTTATCCTTGACGGTGCTTTTGCCAAGGCTCACATGGGTTTTTTCATCCATTTCCGTCACGCCGCCTCCCTCTGTGCTAAATCAAGCCATCCTCACCCAAGCGCTTTGCCACAAAATCGGCCAGCAGCACCAGCGCTACCCCGATTACAGACTGAAACAGCCCCAAAGCGGTCGCGTCGCTGAATTTGCCGCTAATAATCCCCCAGCGGTAGACCAATACGGGAATGGTGGTGGTATACTGGGTCACCTTGGCATTGGCAAGGGCAAATACACGCTCAAAGGAGCCGCCCATTACCTTGCCCAGGTTCATAATAAGCAGCACGACAATGGTGCTTCTAATGCAAGGAAGGGTTACATGCAGGCATCTTTTCCACCTGCCGGCGCCATCCACCGTTGCTGCCTCATATAATTCCGGATTGACGCTAGTAATGGCCGCAAGGTAAATGATGGTGCCCCAGCCCATGGATTGCCATACACCGATAGCCACATTGGTCGCAAGCCACTGAAGGTCCTCTTGTAAAAAGGGAATTTTCCTTCCGCCCAGGTTCTCAATCAGTGTGTTCACCACACCGCTGTTCAGGCTGAGCAGCTGGTAGGCTACCGCGCCAATAATAATCCAAGATAAAAAATGCGGCAGGTATAACAGGGTTTGGGAAGTTCTTTTGAAACGCCTGCTTTTGATTTCATTCAGGAGCAAGGCTAATATAATCGGCATGGGAAAGCTGAAAACCAGATCGAGAACATTTAATAGAAGTGTATTTCCCACCGCTTTTCCAAAATCCCGCTTGGCAAACACCTTTGCAAAAATGTCGAAGCCAACCCATTGGCTGCCCGCAACCCCCTTTGCAACCTTGTAATCCTGAAAAGCAATCACCAAGCCGAAATAGGACCCATACTTGAAAAGGAATACAAAAAGCATGGGAAGCAAGAGCAGTGAATAAAGCTGCCAATCTCTTTTGATGCAATACAGCTTTCCTCTTCGCCCGACCCGAAGATCCGGCGATTGCGTCTTTGCCTCCACGCATTCGGCCTCCTTTTCAGTTATCGACTCCCTATATTTGGATTTTATCACAGGTCTTTGGGTGGCCGCAAAGCATTATAGAATCAATATGATGCAATTCCGACCATTTATTGTTGTTCGCTCAGCTTAATAGATATGCAATCTGGTCAATTTTTTTCAATTTTATTAGGTTTGACATTTGGGCAAACCGAAATTCATTTCACTTTTCGGTTGAATTTACGTATTACTCAAATTATAATGAAAGCAGTTGTGATGCGAGGGAGGTTCGGAAGATGCCGCGGCCCAAGAGAACAATCATTGAATACCGCAGTTACGAGCTTCCCTCCGATTTTCCTATCTTGCTTTTATCCGGTGAGCGCTGGCACATTTCCGATATCAAATCTGGCCGGCTGCACTTTCACAATTGCCTGGAGGTTGGCGTGTGCCATTCCCAGAGCGGAACCATCGAATTTTACGATGAACCCTTTCCCTTTCAGGCAGGGGATGTGACCTGTATCGCGCGAAATGTGCCCCACACCACCTACAGTGCTCCCGGCCATGCCAGCCGGTGGACCTATCTGTTTTTTCAGCCTCATGAGCTGCTGCGCAGCTACTTTCAGGATTTGCTGCCCAGCAGCAGCCTTTTTACCGATATGCTCCAAAACTGCCATCAAATTTTGCGTTCAGCGGAATATCCCCATGTCTACACGTTGGCCATCGCCATCATCCGGGAGCTGGAAGAGAAAAAGATGAATTATCAAATCAGCGTTCGTGGCTTGTGCCTGGCGCTGCTGATGGAATTCCTTCGCATTTTTGCCCTTGAAGGAATAAAGTCGGATACCAAGCACAGCGACTGTGCCATATCCATTGCACCTGCGCTGGACTATATTCATATAAACTATATGTATGAGTTCCCTATCGAACATCTGGCAGATTTGTGCCATCTAAGCCCCACACATTTTCGGCGCACTTTTCACAGCATCATGGAAGTAAGCCCGCTCAAGTTCATTCATGCCACGCGGATCATGGAATCCTGTATTCTTTTGCGAAGCACGGAAGACTCTATCGCAGCCATCTCCGAACAGGTGGGTTATGCTTCTGTCTCCAGCTATAACCGCCACTTTGCGCAAATGATTGGTTGTGCCCCTACCCAGTGGCGTAGGACCATGTCCCCCCTCATTAAGCCATCTATCCTGGAATATAACGGATGGGTATAAATACGCGATTGGAATCCTTTTATGAAAAAAAGCGCCAACACGGCGCTCAGGCTGTCAAAAAACCTCTGGGAGGTGTCGGAGGGGCCCCCCTCCGGCTGTAAATCCGAAGCCAGCGACATGTGCGGTGGCTTCGGAAGCCTTGCGCAGCAAGGTTTCCTTACACCCTTCACCGGCCGTGAGCTTGGCTCACAGGTGAAGGGTGCAGACTCGAAAAAGCGGCGTAGCCACTTTTTCGACACGCTGAGCACCAACGCGGCGCTTTTTCTCATGATGTATACAATTTAATACTCGGGCTTTTTCTGTGACAAGCGGATTTCCACCCGACGGTTTTGCTTTAAATATTCTTCCGTATAGCCGCCCACCGCATAAAGCTGGTTACAGGAGTACCCGGTCACCGAAAGCTTTTCCTGGGGCATATCACAATATTGTACCAGGTATTTTAGCACTGTCAGCGCCCGGTCGGAAGATAGTTCCCAGGAAAACAGGTTTGTCTTGCTTGGCGGATTATCGGAGAGTTTCGCCGTATGCCCGCTTATATCTATGGTGGAAATCAAGTCGTAAGAGTCCAGGATGATTTCGCTTATGCTTTTCAAAATCGGATAAGCCGTTTCCTTTAAGGTTGGGGAATCCGGGAAGAAAAACACGCCTTCACGAAAACGCAGGTAAATAATATCATCCTTTTTCTCTACAGTCACGTCACTTTCATACCCATATTCCTTTAACAGCTTGCTGATTCGAATAAATAATTCATTATACTCATCCATCAGCAGGATAAGATTATAATCCGGTTCCGGCGTAGGCGATGGTGTAGCCAGCAGCATAAATGAAGGCGTTGGTGTGGGTGTATCTGTAGGAGACGGTTCCGGCGTCTCGGTTGCATCCGGATCGGGCGTTTCTATAATCATCGCATCGATTTCGTTGGGAGGGGGCGTTGCCTGAACAACAATTGCCGGTGTTGCCCCCAAAAAGGTTTCAGAAAAGCTTGCCGT
>JAEVYX010000046.1 GCA_023392515.1 Bacillota bacterium
CTGTGGTTCAGGATACCGTCCCGTACCTCCCAGGTAAGGTTGAGCCCTTCCCCGTCGTTTTCCAACTTTTCCACCATCCGCAGGCTTTGCTCGTTGTGGCGGAAGCCCCCTGCCATCAATATATCCAAGGACCGCTCACCAATATGGCCAAAGGGTGTGTGTCCCAGATCGTGCCCCAGGGCAATGGCTTCCGTCAGGTCTTCGTTGAGCCAAAGGGCTCTTGCAAGGGTTCGGGCGACCTGAGCCACCTCCAAAGTATGGGTAAGCCTTGTACGGTAGTGGTCCCCTTCGGGGGAAAGAAAAACCTGCGTTTTGAATTTCAAGCGGCGAAAGCTTTTACAGTGGATGATCCGGTCCCTATCCCGCTGAAAGGCCGTGCGCAAGGGGCAGGGGGCTAGCGGCTTTTCCCGGCCTTTGGAATTCATGCTGAGCATGGCCAGGGAAGATAAGCGGGTGCGTTCTTCCTGCTCCAGTGTTTCCCGAAGGGTCATACCAGACCATCCTTCCTTTGCGGGTCAAAAAAGCGACTCGCATGCCTCTAGCAATGTATACGCTTGAGTATCCTTTTATATACAACACAGAGAGTCAAAATCCCTGCATGCGGAGAGAATATCCATTGACACAGGTCGAACAAATAAGCTATACTAGCCAATGAAATGCGAGGTGGCTGGACGGCCGCAGGCCTTTTTGGCATGAGGAAAGTCCGAGCACCGTAGGGCAGGGTGCCGGTTAACGGCCGGTGGAGGCGACTCCAAGGAAAGTGCAACAGAGAGATACCGCCGCGATTTTTTTGCGGTAAGGATGGAAAGGCGAGGTAAGAGCTCACCCGCGGCCTGGCGACTGGTCCGCGATGTAAACCCCACCTGGTGCAAGATTGAAAGGGGAGCGCATATGGCGGCCCGTCATGCTCCCGGGTAATCGCTTGAGCCTGCTGGTAACAGCAGGCCTGGATAGATGACCGTCCACGACAGAACTCGGCTTATAGGCCACGCTCGCATTTTGTTTTACTGCCGGCCGATGCCGGCTGTTTTTTTGTCATAGCGGATACGTACGGAGGAAGCAAATGAAAAAGACCAGGCAGCGTTTCGTGGCTATCCTGCTGGCTTTGTTCTTGGTACTGCCCTCGATAGCGGGGGCGCGCTCCAAGGTCTATCTGAACGGGGATAGGGAAGTTCCCCAAATAGCCATCACCATGGATGATTGCTGGAAATTGGGCTATGTGGAGAAAATGCTGGACTTGTGCGAGGCTTACGATTTTCATATGACCTTTTTCCCGGCCGGATGCGTGATCGAGGAAAAAGACCGGGATATCTGGCTTCGCATGCTTTTGGACGGCCACGAAATTGGCAACCACACGCAAAACCACCGGAAGCTTAGCAAATTGAAGGCTTCTCAAATCTACGCCGAATTAACCAATATGCAGAAAAGTCTCAACATCGCGCTGGGATTCGAGTATGATATAACCCTCATGCGGCCTCCTTATGGTTCCATAGGAGGAAGCGCGGGATCCACAACCTCCAGGTTTATCGAAAAATATGGCTACCCTCACATTGTAAAATGGAGCGTCAGCCAGACGGACCCGGAAAAAATGCTCAAAAAAGTAAAAAATGGAGACATACTGCTTTACCACAGCAATAAAAAGGATTTGGATGGCCTTGCAAAAGCCATTCCCATCCTGCTGGAACGGGGATTTAAGCTGGTTACCGTATCGGAATTGCTGGGACTTGAGCAGCCTGAAGTGAAGGCCGCGCAGTAGAGACAAAAATCTCTTGGGAAAACGTCGGATAAATCTTGTCAAACCTTTCACTCTGTGTTAAAATAATACGGATAACGCACCTTTGCAGATTTGCCCCTTGTGCCTTTATAAGGTGGCGGGCAGATATGAAGCAGAGGGTGGAAAAAACAAGGAGGAATCCCAACATGGCAGTTATTTCCATGAAGCAGCTGCTGGAAGCTGGTGTGCATTTCGGCCACCAAACCCGCCGCTGGAACCCCAAAATGGCTCCCTACATCTTCACCGAGCGCAACGGCATCTACATCATCGACCTGCAAAAAACTGTCCGCAAAATTGATGAAGCTTATCAGTTCATCCGCGATGTGGCGATGGACGGCAAGAGCATCTTGTTTGTGGGCACGAAAAAGCAGGCCCAGGAAAGCATCGAATCCGAAGCCAAGCGCTGCAACATGTTCTATGTGAACAACCGTTGGCTGGGCGGCATGCTCACCAACTTCCGCACCATCCGCACCCGGGTGGAACGGCTCAATACCATCGACCGGATGGAACAGATGGGCCAGTTTAATCAGCTTCCGAAAAAGGAAGTCATCCAGCTTCAGCACGAACGTGAAAAGCTGGAAGCCAACCTGGGCGGCATCCGCGAAATGAAAAAGCTTCCCGGCGCTTTGTTTGTGGTAGACCCCCGCAAGGAGCATATCGCCGTGATGGAAGCTCGCATCCTGGGCATTCCGATCGTGGGCATCGTAGATACCAACTGCGATCCTGACGAAATTGATTATGTGATCCCCGGCAACGACGATGCGATCCGCGCCGTGAAACTGATCGCCGGAAAACTGGCCGACGCCGTACTGGAAGGCAAGCAGGGCGAACAGATGGATGCCGAGCCCCAGACGGAAGCTGCCCAAGAAGAAGCGGTAGAAATTTAACATTCGATGAATCTGCGGGGGCGCCCCGCCCCTATATAGGAGGAAGACCCTATGGAAGTTACGTCCGCATTGGTCAAGGAATTGCGCGAGCGCACCGGCGCCGGCATGATGGACTGCAAAAAAGCGTTGCTTGAGAGCAACGGCGATATGGAAAAAGCGATCGAGTTCCTTCGGGAAAAGGGCTTGGCCGCCGCTGCCAAGAAGGCCGGCCGTATCGCAGCTGAAGGCATGGTGGATTCCTATATCCACATGGGCGGCAAGATCGGCGTTCTGGTTGAAGTCAACTGCGAAACCGACTTCGTTGCAAAAACCGATCAGTTCAAAGCGTTTTGCCATGACGTGGCCATGCACATTGCCGCGGCCAATCCGCTGTATGTGAACAAGGAAGAAGTGCCCATGGAAGCCCTGAACAAGGAAAAGGAAATCCTGCGGGCCCAGGCTCTCAACGAAGGAAAACCCGAAAAGATCGTTGACCGCATGGTGGAAGGCCGTATTGAAAAGTACTACAAAGAGGTTTGCCTGATGGAACAGCCCTTTGTAAAAGATCCTGACAAGACCATTAAGGACTTGGTCAGCGACGTGACCGTTTCCATTGGGGAAAAGATCAGCATCCGCCGCTTTACCCGGTACGAGCGGGGCGAAGGCATCGAAAAGCGGGCTGACAATTTCGCAGAAGAAATCGCCGCCCAAATGGCCGGTATGTAAGCCTCAACAAAGGAACACGCAATATAGAAACTTGTGTGTTCCTTTTTTTATGCGGCGGCGCGGCGTGCCTCTCGGTATCGGGAGGAACTGATCCAAATCGGCGAAGGAGGATGCAAGCGATGAAGTCCGCTTACAAGCGTATCTTGCTCAAACTCAGCGGAGAGGCCTTGGGCCTTAACGGTACATTATTTGACCATGACCAGATTGACCGAGTGGCTGGGATTATCAAAAAAGTATGTGAAATGGATGTTCAGGTTGGGATCGTTATTGGAGCCGGAAACATTTGGCGGGGCCGGCAAGGGCCTTCGGCAAAAATGGACCCGGTGACTGCCGACCATATGGGCATGCTGGGCACAGCCATCAATTGTTTATGCATGGGGGATGCCCTGACCCGGGCAGGCGTGGAAAATGTTGTGCAATCGGCGGTTCCGATTGGACGCTTTCTTGAGGCATACAGCCGGAAGGAAGCACTTGCATATTTAAATGAAGGCCGAGTGCTCCTGTTTGCCTGCGGAACGGGAAACCCGTTTTTCTCGACGGACACCGCTGTGGTGCTTCGGGCGATTGAGCTGAATGCGGATGCCGTACTCATGGCTAAAAATATTGACGGTGTGTATGATGACGATCCCAAGCGGAACCCCAATGCCAAACTGATCCCTGACATCACCTACGACAGGGCGCAGACCATGGGCCTCAAGGTGATGGATGCTCCGGCCTTTGCACTATGCAGCGAAAACAAGGTGCCAATGGTGCGGCTGTTTGGCTTGAGTGAGCCGGAGAATATCCTGAAAGTTTTGTCCGGAGAAAAGCTTGGTACCTTTGTTCATCCTTAACGACAGTTCCGACCCCCAAGCGGGCTTTTTGGGCAGAAAACCCAATTTTCCCTTGCCAGGAACGGCCAAACCGTTTACAATAAGAGTAGTTCAAGTTTGTTCACACGGAGGATGATCCTATGTACAAGCAAGTGATTGATGGCGCCAAGGACAAAATGAAAAAGACCACGGCCGTATATCAGCGGGAGATGGTCTCGCTGCGGGCGGGTCGGGCAAACCCACAGCTGCTGGACAGGATCAAGGTAGATTACTACGGGGTGGAGACGCCTCTCACCCAGATGGCCAACATTGCCTCGCCTGAACCCCGCCTTTTGACCATCTCCCTGTGGGATCAAAAAGCGATTCCGCTGGTGGAAAAAGCCATATTGAAGAGCGATCTGGGGCTTAATCCTTCCAACGATGGGAAGATGATCCGTCTGTTGGTACCCGAGCTCAATGAAGAGCGCCGCAAAGACCTGACCAAGCTGGCACGCAAGGGTGCCGAGGATGCTAAGGTTGCTGTCCGAACCATCCGCAGGGATGCAATGGAACAGGTGAAAAAGCTGAAAAAGGACGGCGAAATCACCGAGGACGAACAGCGCAAGGCAGAAGAAGAAATGCAAAAGGTGACTGATACGGCCATTAAGGATATAGATAAGATTTGTGCTGATAAAGAAAAAGAAATCATGGAAGTCTAATCACCATGCATGAAGATGTGCTGGGCCTCCCCCTTCAATTAGCCCAAACGCTGTTGGAGGAACGAGGCGTCTTAGTCCGGGAAGTTTTATGGACGAAGGACCCGAAAAATCCGCAGGAAGAGGGCACGCCCAGAGTGGTGGCCATCCGGGAAGAAGGCTGCGTTTTGGTGGCCGCACGGTTCTTGGACAAAATGCCACGGGAACAAGCATAAAACATCAAGCATGCGCGGGCGTTGGCTTGCGCATGTTGTCTATTCTACGGGAATAGCATGAAAGGAGCAGGTATGGTGCAAAAGCCTGTGAATCATCCAACCTTCTCCCTTACAGGTAGATTGCCCCGTCATGTGGCCATCATCATGGACGGGAATGGGCGATGGGCCAAAAAACATAAAGTTCAGGTGGCGATGGGCCACCGAACCGGCGTGCAGGCGCTGCGGGATGTTATACGGGAAAGCAGCGACCTTGGTATCGAGGCCCTCTCCATCTATGCGTTTTCCACAGAAAACTGGAACCGCTCCTCGGAAGAAGTAGGGGCGCTGATGCAGCTTTTGTTGGAGTTTTTCTCCTCGGAGATTGATGAATTGGACCGCAAAAACGTGCGTATCCATATCCTGGGGGATGTGGATGGCCTGCCCCCTCCCCAAAGGGAGGCGGTGCAAAGGGCGATGGAGCGGACGAAAGGAAATACAGGGCTGCGCCTGAATATTGCCTTGAATTACGGGGCACGGGCGGAGATGCTTCATGCGGTTCGCACGATAGCCAAAAAGGTACGGGATGGGGAGCTTGAACCGGATGAAATCAGTTCGGCTGCGTTGGAGGATGCGCTGTATACCGGAGGGCTGCCTCAGGTGGATCTTTTAATCCGCACCAGCGGTGAGATGCGGCTAAGCAATTTTCTTTTATACCAGTGTGCTTATGCGGAGCTGCTTTTCCCCCAAGTGCTGTGGCCGGATTTTACCCTCAAGCACTACCACGAAGCCCTGGAGACCTACGCCGGCCGCGAACGCAGGTTTGGCGCCCGGATAGAATAAGGGCGTTTGCAAGAACGAAGAATGAGGAACGATACATGGTGCAGCGAGTGACAACGGGAGCCCTGCTCATCCTGGGGCTGTCCCTGGTTCTGTATCTGGGCAGCTGGGTTTTTGCGGTGACGGCTATGGCTGCCATTGGCATTGCCATGCATGAAGAGTTTCATGCCTTGGCGGTAGCGGGGCATAGGCCTGTATGGTGGCCTACCTTTGCCGCCATGGGCGCCAGCATCCCGATGGTATTGATGTCTTCCGCCGTGGCCATCATCCCGCTTACGCTGACCTGCTGCCTAATCGTCTTGATCATTGTAATCTTCCGGGAGAAGCCCAAATTGGAAGATGCCTTGGTTTCTGTCATGCCTATGTTCACGATCCTTTTGCCCGGTATGTGCCTGATCAGCCTGTTGGCTGTTTCACCCAAGTCGTTGCAGGTTACGCTATTGTGCCTGGTGTTCGCCGTGGCTGTAATGGGGGATACATTTGCCTATTTTGTAGGAACCAGGGTGGGCGGCAGAAAACTTTGCCCGGCAGTCAGCCCCAACAAAACCATTTCCGGGGCCATGGGCGGCCTGATTGGAAGCGTGCTGGCGGCCTTGGCCGTTGGCGCTGTGGCAGCCATATGGGCGTCGGAGCACGCGGCGGAATTGCCTACCTGGGACCAGTATTTGTTCATTGGGCTTATCGGTGGAGTGGCAGGGCAGATGGGCGACCTGTTTGCCTCTCTTATCAAGCGCCATTGCGGTATTAAAGATTACAGCAGCTTGTTTCCGGGCCACGGGGGCATGCTGGACCGGATGGACAGCATCCTGTTTGCTGCAGTGGTGGTGTTTTGCTTCCGGGTTATGATGACCGGCACGGCGTAAACCTTGAAAGGAATTGTCATGAGAAAAATTGCCATACTGGGCAGCACCGGCTCGATCGGAACCCAGGCTTTACAGGTGGCGGCGCTTTATCCCGATCTTTTTTGTGTGACAGCCCTGACAGCCAACCGCAATGCGGAGCTATTATTTGAGCAGGTGCGCACCTTTCGTCCGGCAATGGCCGGGCTTACGACGCCCATTCCCTGGGATGAAATCCCCGAGGATGTGCGTTTTTGTGATTGGCGTTTCGGGGATGAAGCGCTTCTGGCTGCCGCCAATGAGGCACCGGCCCAGGATGTTTTGGTGGCCGTGGTCGGTATTGCAGGGCTTCTTGCCGTAATGGAGGCGATCAAAGCCGGACGGCGTGTATTGCTTGCCAACAAGGAAGCGCTGGTGGCTGGCGGGTCGCTTGTAATGAAGGCGGCCAAAGATGCCGGACAGCCCCTTTTACCGGTTGACAGTGAACATAGCGCCATTTTCCAATGTTTACAGGGCGCAGGCGGAAACAAACCGGAAAAGCTGTATCTGACGGCGTCCGGCGGCCCTTTTCGCACATGGGTAAGGGAAGACATCCTCCGCGCCACTCCGCAGCAGGCCTTGCGCCATCCCAATTGGCAGATGGGGCGCAAGATCACCATTGATTCTGCTTCCATGTTCAACAAGGC
>JAEVYX010000036.1 GCA_023392515.1 Bacillota bacterium
CTCGTTTCGCCTCCCACCTCCACCTCATTTCATCCGCCATAGGCGGCGCTCGGTTCCGTCTCCCTTTGAAAACCCTCAGTCGTAATGTTCGTTAATGATTATATATTAATACCCCCATGGCTTTACCATGGGGGTATATAGGGATACCCAAGGGATTTATTTCTTGGGCAGGGTTGCAGGGGCAGCGCCCCTGCCGTCCTCCCTAAGTGTCTCTTCTCCAGACCACCACGCCGGTACCCGGTTCCGTTTCCCCTTCGGACAGGGTGGGGTTCAGGGCCAAAAGCTGCTGGCTGGAAACACGGTAACGCTTGGCGATATCCCACAAGGTTTCGCCCGGCTGGGTGAAGTAAAGCGCGATGCCGCCTGCGGGGGCCGATGCCTCCTGGGCCTTTCCGTCGGTAACGATTCTGGCGCTTTGCCTACGGCATCCGTCCACGGTGAGGCGGAGGATATACTTCATTTCCACCCGGTCGCTGGTAATGCCGGACACATCGATATTCCCGGCCTCCAGGGTCAGCCAGTCCCCCTGCTCGGCCTCACAGGCGAAGGTGACCCGGAAGGGATCTTCCAGAGACACGGCCACAGGCACATCGGAGTCATCGGTCATATAGATGAGAGTCACTTCCAGCATGCCTTCGGTGCTGAGCCTGCCGCCCAGCTGCTCCCAATTGGTCAATATGGGCCTTGCGAATCCTGCCAGGATGGTGCGTGCCGGTGGGCTGCCCTCCGGAAGCATGAGCATAAGTTTTCCGCTCTCCGCCGTTTGCACCCTGGAGCTGCCCACCCGGTAGCTGATAGGTTTTACGGTGAGGGATAAAGCATCTCCGCTGGTGGTATAGGCATCCTTCCAAACGGCGACGCTTTCCTTTTTATCCAGGGAAGCGCCTACCGATAGCAGCACCTCCGCCCGGAGAATGCGCCCTTCTGTGCCCCCGTCCTGGGATAGAACCGCCACATCCTTTACGGCGGCCCTGCCGGTTATCAGGTCGCCCCGCTCGCCGCCCAGGTCTACGGCCTGTTCAAAGGGCAAGGTATGCCTTGTGAGAACCAAGGGCCGGGAAGGCAAATTGGAGGCGTGATAGACTTCCAACTGCACCGTGCCGGAGACAGTGGCCTTGCCTTCCCCGCCGGATACTTCCTGAACCATGGCCTGGGCTGCGCCATACAGCGTTTCGCGGATATCCAATACCTGGGGCAGTTCAAATTCATCCCGCAAAAGCGCTTCCGCAGCGCCTTCCCCTACGGTGCGCTGAAGGTTCAATGTCTGGCTCAGGCCTTCCAGGCCTTTTACGTCCTGGATACCGGTAACCATTTCCACCGGTGCCGCGGATAAAACCCGGGCATCCAGTGCCAGTATCCCTTTCAAGGACAGGCGCCCGTTATACGCCGCCGCCTCCGCATGCTCCACCTGGCCTGCCGCCTGGGCGATCATCCGTGGCGCGGAGTCTTTCACCTCCAGGGCATGGCTGAAGTCTGTGGCGGCTTCCAGGGATGCGATTTTCGTGGGGTCGCCCTGGGTATACAGCACATGAAATACCACACGCCCCTCCACGTTTACCCGGTCGGACAGCGCCTCCGCTCCGGTGATAACCATCATCGCATCGGCCTGTAAGACGTGGGCTTCCTCCCGCAGGCCTCCCGGCAGAGGGATTTCCCCCTCCACCGCAACTTGCCCCCGGCCATTGCCCACCAGCCGTTCCAGTGCCACATTTTCACGTAATATCCGCATTTCCATGTTATTGTCCCTCCCAGATTGCATCAATCTGGTGATGCATATGCGTAGCTTACAAAAATTAGAACACAAAACAAAAAGGGCCCGCAGAAAGGGGCCCTTTTTCGTGTACCCGGCCTTATATGAAAGCTATTCAGGTTTAGGCGGACCGCTCCATGGACAGTTTGTCGGCGATCATGGCAACAAACTCGCCGTTTGTGGGTTTATCTTCTTTGGAGGCCACCTTGCAGCCAAACGCACGGTTCAGCGTTTCGATGCGACCGCGGCTCCAAGCTACTTCAATGGCATGGCGGATGGCACGCTCCACCTTGCTGGCAGTGGTATTGAACCTGCGGCCAATACCGGGGTACAGCTCTTTGGTGATGCGGTTGATGACATCCGGATTTTCAATAACCATCTTGACCGCTTCGCGCAGGAATTGATACCCTTTGATATGAGCAGGGATACCGATTGTCAAAAACAGGCTGGAAAGACGCTCGTCCAATGATTGGCCGCGCCCGGGAGCCATGTTGCGGACGGGTTCCAGGGCTTTTACCGGCTGTCCGGCAATTTCCCGGATGCGGCTTAAAAGCACTTGCACTTCAAAGGGCTTTACCATGTAATAGCGGGCTCCCAGCTCTACGGCGCGCATGATGAAATCATCGCGCCCTAGAGCTGTGAGCACGATCACTTGGGGTGGTGAATCCATGGGCCGACGGCGCATTTCCTCCAGCAAGGTATAACCGTCCATCTGTGGCATGATGATGTCCATCAGCATGATGTCCACCGGCTGCTCGGATAGGCACTGCAACGCTTCAACCCCGTTGGATGCCTGCCCCACCACGGTGATGCCGTCTTGCTTGCTCAGGAATTCCGCCACCAGCCTTCGCAACTCTGCGTTGTCGTCCACCAGGAGTACGCGTATTCCATCCATGCAGTCTTCCCCCCATATTCTTTTGTACTTTGAAACGACAGTGGGTAAAATTCTACAGTTCGTGCGAAAAATGCACACAAAACATAGAATATATTCATATTTTAGGTGTATTATAGCATGAAAATACTACTTTAAGTAGCATTTGATAAAAAAAATGGGCAATTTACAAAATTTGTCCTTATTTTACAAGATTCGATCTTTTTCCTACCTACCATTAAAAATTTATTTGTCGCTTTCTACCAAAAATCGCCACCAAAAAATTACAGAGACGGAAATTGCAGCAAAATATGGGAGCTATTTTTCTGCCAAAAAACGAAAAAACCGCTGTAAAAGAGCAGCCCAGCTCCTTTGCAGCGGCCATAGGATAAACCGGTTTCAACGGATTTTTTATCCCAGCTCAGGGCACATAGGTATGGGTGATGGCGGTAACAGTATCCCCCGTAACGTGGTAAATCAACTTCCAAACCGCATTTTCCACTGTCGTGAAGGTATACATAATCTCTTTTTGCTTGTCAGAAATCAAGTTGATAATCCCCAAGCCCTTTACGTCAAAGTAGAGGCTGCGGCTTCCATCGGCATTTTCCGGCTGGCCCATATCGCGGAACTGGTCGGTGATCTCCTTTACGCTGCTGCCGATATGGGTTTTGCGGGGCGGAGCGAATTTCTCATCCGTCTGATGGACCTCCACCACGGTCCATTGGCCAAGGTTGGCGAAAATTGCATAGCCCCAATCAAAAACCGCCTTTTGGCATTCACCGTTGATATCCTCAACGATGACGGCCTCCTGGGAGATGGGCTGACCGCTTTTTTGCAGGAACTCCTCCCGGGTGGTTTTCATAAGGGTAAACCCGGTAAATACGTCTTCCTCGCTGTACATCATACGGAAGGGCACGTTTTGAATTTTGTAGCCCACTTCCATCACGTTGGATGCTTTGCCTTTTTCGTTGACCGCAATGGCTCTTAGTGTGACCCGGCCCCCCGGCAGATAAATCGGGTCGCCTGTATAGCGGGGCGAGTTGGTATCGGGGATGGAACCGTCGATGGTGTAATACATTTCCACCTTGTCTTTTCCCGGATAGCGCAGCCTGACCCGCTGCTGGCGCTCGTAGGTATTGGGAGCCAGGCTGGCCTTGGGCGCGTCAGGTGAAGGCATGACCACGTGATAGGTCACCTGCAGGGGATCGCTTGTAAGGTTGCCGCTGACACAGATTGCTTTGAGGGCATGGCTTCCCTCGCCCAGATGAATGGGCTCCTTGTACAGGGTGCCGTCCTTGGGCAGTTCGCCCTCCCCAATGAGGTAATAGATATCATAATCCTGGGGCGAAACGAGGTTTACGATTTTCTCTTCATTGTAACGCCCGGCGGACAAGTCAGTTTTGGGCATATTGGGAATCGTCTGCTCCCTTTGCAGGCGGAAGGATGCCAAGCCTGTCTTTTCGTAAGCCAGCTTCATCAGGTCTGCCGCCTCAGGCGTCCTGTCCTGATAGAGCAGAAGGCGGATTTGATTCTGATAGGCCTGGGGGCGGGTGGGAGCAACCTCTTCATAAAGGTTTTTGTACGTGGCTTCCGCCTCGGCGTCAAGCCCCGCGGCCTCATAGGCCGCAGCCAGGGCCAGCATCCCGTCCACATTATCCGGGTCTTTTTCATCAGCCGTTATGAAGGCGGTAATGGCTTTTTCCACATGCCCCTCATCCATATATTCCTCGCCCACCTGCCAAAATGCCTGGGCGGTGGCATCCCGGCCCATGCGGGCCAGAATGCGCTGCCCCGCTGCCGAACGGGTCAGGTAAAGAAAACCGCCTACAAGGGACAAAACAACAAGTCCGCTAATGATAACCAATACCAGCATCCAGTTGACCATGCGCTTTTTAACAGGGCGTACCTTTTCATACCGGACGCGGAGTTTGCGCACCTCAGATTCCGCAACCCGGGGAATGCCCCGCCGGCTTTGGGGGCGGCCCGCATCCGCGCGATACTTGTCCGTGCCCCGGCCCCTTTTCCCCCGGCTGGTATTCCGGAGGGAGGCGGGAACATCGAGCTTTAAATCATCATATACCTTGGGTTCTTGTGACCGGCTGTCTCCTGGCAAGACCACGGGCGTGCTGGAGGGTTTTCCCTGACGAATGCCCCGAACGCCCGGCTCCAGCCGCGGCTTTCGCTTGAGCAGCGTGCCGCAGACGTCACAGGTAATGGCATCCTCCTGCGCATAAGCGCCGCATTTTTCACAAAGCACTCCATGCCCTCCTTCCGGTTATACATAGAAATAGGGATTTGAGGCTCAGCCAACTACGGCAGGGCCGGGCCCTTCCTCAGCCTGACGGGGCCGGTTGTTGACAGGCCTCCCGTTAATGACCAGATCAAAGGAACAATTCAAAAAGGCGGCGGCCTGCTCGCACATGATGATCCTGGCCAGATAAATTTGCAGATATTCCAAAACGGACGAGGTATCGTCCATGGTCAATTCGTGGCGGATGATCCGGGCCTTCCGGTCCACGGTAACGTTATTCTCCCGGATGGAGTAGTTCACCCGGTCATGAACATCGGAAAGGTCGGGCTTGCCGCCCCGGACGCGAGTGCGGTGGGCATCGCTCTTGTCCCCGATGGCCAGGGCGGCGCTGACCGCGCTGGATATGGTTCCGCTTTGCTCTTCATGATTGCCCACGGCGGTGATGATCTCCATCACGTCGGTGATATCCATGCCCAGCTCCCGCAGGATGGGAAAGAGCAGGATGGCGCCGTTGGGGCCATGGTCCTGCCGGTTGACTGAATTGCCTACATCGTGAACCCAGCCGGATATGGCGGCAAGTTCCGTCTCCCGGGGGGAATAACCCAGCGCTTTTAATACACCAGCGGCCGTGCGGCTGACATAGCTCACATGGCGGGGGCCGTGGTCTGTATAGCCCAGTGCCTCCAGGTACCGGTTTCCGGCCCTGATCAGGGCCTTTATATTTTCATTTTGTTTAATTTCCTGTAATGTAATCATGGTTCCTCCTAAATAAAGTCCAAAGCCTTCCGCCGATCCGTCCTATTGAAGCCGCTGCATGGCTTCATAGCCCGGGTCCTCAGAAAACTCACGTGCCGGTGCGTCGCCGCCCAGCATTTCGATGGCGTTGCGGATTTCGATGAAATCCAGGTAAGACACAAGCTCTTCCCCGGCAGCCTTCAAAAGCACGGGGAGTGCCCGCTCATCCCCCAATTTGCCCAGATACCCGGCAAACAGCGCCCGGTTGTTCTTTTCTTTTTCAAAAAAAGAAAGGGCGGTCTGAAACACCTGCTCATGGCCGGGGTAGCGGCAGAGGATGTCCAGCAGCGCCTCCTGCCCGGCCTTGTTGCATTGGGGCAATGCGTCAAGCAGCGCAGGCACAGCCTGCCGCCCCATTTCCGCCAGGCTTTCCAGCGCGTTCTCGCAAAGCTCATCCTTGTCCCGGCGGTTTTTCTGCCAGGCGATATACAGTTCCATGGGCGCGGCGCTTTCCATTTCCCTGAGCAGCCCAATAGCCGTCATCCGGGCCTCCCTGGGGGCGGACTCCTTCTTGACAAGGGCCATCAAATCGTCCTGGCAATGGGTGCCCAGCTCCAAAATACGGTCCAGGAGCGGATCGGGCAGCGGCACCCTGCGGTGGCAGTATTCCGTAAGCCAGTCCACCAGCTGCGCGCTATCGTCATACCGGGCAAAAAACGCGCCCGGCGCCGCACCGTCAAGCCATGGAGCCGGGGTATTCAAAAACCGCAGGTAAACGTTGGGCATATCTGCCTCCATGGCTTCCATGTCGGCATATTCCCCCGTGTGCTCCTTCATCCAGTTCGTTGTATACTCGGCAAAGCGCGCGTCAAAATCAATGCACTCCATCCAGATTCCCTCCTTTGCCCGCATTCTGCCCAAAGGGGAGGAACGCTTCAATGCGGCGCAGCACCCGCATGACCCGGCGAATGGATACGGTACAACCCAATAGCACCCGGTCCGCGCCCTCGCGATCGTTTTTCATGCGCAGGTATGTCAATTCAAAAGCTTTTACCCAAGGCAGCATATTTTCAGAGGCCGCTTCCGCCCGCATATCCCGGGGCAGCTTTTTCCACAGGTCGGCCGCAAAAAACGCAAGCTCCCGGCTGTCATCCCGCCCTGCCGTATCCTGTAAAAGGGCCTGCAAGAAAATATGCCAGCCCGTGGCGCTTTTTTCCTTTTTGGGGGCGCATAGCACCCTGGTAAGCTTGTGGCGCAAAAGCAGCATATAGGGCGTAGGCTCCCCCAAACGGCAAAGGAGCAAAACAGCTTTGCGCTTTACATCCTCCTCCACCTGATCGTCGGTGAGCAGCTCGCGGAGTATATCCACCCCATCGCTTCCCACTGCCGCCAGCACCCCCAGAAGGGCACCGTGCAGCGCGGAACCGGGCAGGGTGAAGGCCCATCTCAGCACGTTGCGAAGCTTTCCATCCGTCCGCCAAACTTCCTTGAGATGGGCTTCTCCGCCGGTCAGGGCATCGGCTATGACCTGCAGCCTGCGCTGGTTTTCCTCCAGAGGCAGGATGGGATGGTACGGCAAAACTGCGGTGCTGCCCTCTTCCAGCGTCTTTTGGGCCAGCTGGTGGTAATATTCGGCCAGCAGGTTATCCGGGTCGATGCGCAGAATCCGGGTCCATAGCGCCTGGGCTTTTTCCCTTTGACCCACATTGTAGGTGGCGATGGCCAGGTTGTGCAGCGTTTGGGTTCGAAAGGGCGTCCAGTTGGCCCGCATTTGCAAAAACCGGTAGAGCAGCTCATGCTGGTCAAGCTGGCTTGCGGTATGGCAGAAAAGCTGCTCCTCCTGGGGGGTGTCGCACCACTTTGCCGCCTCCTGCAAAAGTGCCACGGCGACCCGGGGCTTGCCCGTCATCCATAATGCGCAGCATAGCGCGCTCCGGGCCTGCACGCTTTCCCGGTCTCCGGCACAGGCAATGGCCGCATGGCGGAGGGCTTCCTTCGCCCTGCCCTCGGACAGGAGGGACAAGGAGAGCATGGTTCGCACCCTGGCATCATAGCGGGAAAGGCGCAGCGCCTTTTCCAGAAGCTGCGTTGCCTGGCGGGGTTTTTCATCCTGAAAGGCCTTCAGCCCCCTGCGGACAAGAAGCTCCCCCCGCCTGGATGTGGCGGGACGGTCTTCCTCGGCCAGCATGTCGATCATATCCTGGGCATCCAGGGCATAGGGGCCTTCCGGGTCAAGATACAGGTAATGGGACAGGGCGTCCAGCGCCTCGTCATTTTTTTGCAGGCCGTAATGGTTGCAAGCCAGGCCGTAATAGCACTCCGCCAGACCGGGGTCACGGCTGAGCAATTGATATAGCAAGCGGCTGGACTGCTCAAAGCACTCCATCTCGCTGAGCGTTTCCGCCAAATCCATCTGGATGTCCACGTTGTCCGGCGCTTGCTGGGCAGCGCGGCGCAACAGTTCCACCGCTTCCGGAAAGCGCCGGCTGCGGCGGTTATCCATGGCGCGCCGGTGCCAATAGTCCGTTGATCGGGCAAAAGGCACCACATCGCCTGAGCGGCGGGAAGGGTTTGTTTCTTTCATGGGATGTCTCCTAAAGAATGTTGGTTCCCTACTTAGTATATCACATCGAGGCAAAAGCTGAAACCTGAGCGTGGGGAATCCTCATGGCGGTCTCTTTAAACTTATTGAATAGCGCAGCGGATGCACCCGAAGGTCCAGGGCGATCGGAAAGCTCTGGTCGTGCCGTGAGGCACGAAATATCCCTACTATTCGCCCTTGAATACCAACTCCGAAGGAAAGGAATTTCGCGCCTACGGGCGCGACCAAAGGGCTTTCCGATTGTCCGCAAGCTCAATGGTCGCATTGCTTCGCTAACGCTCGCACTGCTTCCTTTCGCTTGATTTCTTCACTCCGCCCTCTTCCGCCACAGGCGGGGACGGAGTTTCGTCACCCTTTGGAAACCTTCGGATGCCATTCTCTTATGTTTAATGACAGAAAACGATTATGGCGGCGGCCCTTGTCACCACAAGTGACAGGAGGCATTTTGCCTAGATATCAGCAATGTTTCAATGAAGTTTGGCAAAGATTTTCTAGGCACGCTGGGCCTTTTTTACAAGGTCTGTCAGTTCCGCCGTGGTAAAGTGGTAATGGTTATGACAGAAATGGCAGGTAAGCTCCGCGCCCTCATCCTCCCGGATCAAAGCATCCAGTTCCTTTTTCCCCAGGGAGATCAGGGCCCGCTCCATCCGGTACCGGCTGCATCCGCACACGTAGCGCAAGGGGCGGCGCTCCAGGATTTGAGGATCCAAGCCCCGGAACCAATCCTGAATCAGCTGCTCGGGGGAGGCATAATTCAGCTCCTGGCTGATGGATGAAAACAATTGCGAGCGCAATTCCAGCTGGGACAAGGTTTCCTCCGTACAGCCGGGCAGGGTTTGCACCAGCACCCCGCCTGCTTGCAATACGCTGTCCCCCGCCACCAAAACGCCCAAGGCCACCAGGGAAGGCTGCTGCTCGCTCTTTGCGTAGTACATGGCAAAATCCTCTGCGATTTCACCGGATACAAGCTCTACCTGGCCGATATAGGGCTCCTTCAAACCCAGGTCCCGGACAACGCTCATGCGGCCGTCCCAACCCACAGCTCCGCCCACATCCAGTTTTCCCCCTGGCGTCAGCGGCAGGGATACCCGGGGATTATCCAGGGTTGCCTTGACCTCCCCGGGGCGGGATACGGCAATCAGCGTCCCGGCCGGGCCGCCGCCTTTTAACGTTACGGTAACGGAGTCCTCCGGCCCCTTGAGCGCCGCGCCCATCATGGCAGTGCCGGTCATCAGCCTGCCCAGGGCCGCCGTGCAGACGGGGGTGGTGTTATGGAGATTGGCCGCCTCCTGGCAAAGCTCCCGGGTGGTTGCAATCATCGCCTGGGCCTGCCCATCCCGAAGGGTAATACGGAAGAGTTCATCCGTATGTTTCAAAAAATCCGGCTGCA
Source organism: Bacillota bacterium (assembly GCA_023392515.1). Taxonomy (GTDB): domain Bacteria; phylum Bacillota; class Clostridia; order Christensenellales; family Aristaeellaceae; genus JAEVYX01. The sequence continues at coordinate 9,600 of JAEVYX010000036.1, forward strand.
TGTCTTTTCCCTTTCCTTATCAGTTCAACGTATGATAAAAGGCGATTCCTGCATTATAAAAACGATGGGTCCTGCCTTTTGACGGCGGCGATATGCCAGCGGTCTTCAGTATCCCCCGGCCGCGTGAGATGCAGATCGCCGTACAAAAAGACCTGGGAAAAACCCGCCTGCAAAAGCCACTGCTCCAATTCCGAAAAGGCGTGGGCCCGCTGGCACTGTTCCTCATCCATGCGGCGGTAGCTGCCGTCCTCGTTTTTAATAAAGATGCAAAGCGCCATGTCGATGAGGCTCGTTTTCTCAGAAAAGCGGTTGTTCCAAAGATAGGTGATGTTCTCCCGATCCTCCCCCCACAATTGGGAAGCAAGCCCCCGCAGCTTGTAAGGCGTGGATACGTCAAAAAACAAACCGCCGCCGGGACGGAGCGCATGAAAAGCCGCCTGAAAAAAATCCTGCACCTGCTGGGGGCGGGTCAGGTAGTTGACCCCGTCGCAGGTGCATAATACCGCGTCCATGGCCCGGTGCAGCCGCAATTGGCACATATCCTGTTTCACAAAGGGAATGGCCGCCCCCGCCTTTCTCGCCTTTTGGGCGGCCTGCCACAGCATATCCGGCGAGATGTCCACCCCTGTCATCGCAAAACCCATCTGATAAAGGGGCAATGTCAGGGAACCTGTGCCGCAGGCGCATTCGGCAATCCTTCCCTCCCGAATGCCGTGCCGGGCCATCATCTGCCGGTAAAAATCCGCCCAAGCGGGATAGTTGACCTCCTCCATCAGCGCATCATAAACCTGCGCAAAAGCCGTGTACATGAATGAATTCATTCCTTTGTATCATCAATCGGGAAAATCCGGGCAGCATCAAGAACTGCGCCTCCTGCCGCCCTTTTTTCCCATTTTGCCGCCGATGCGGCCGCTTTCTTTGGCGGTGAGCCCTGCCCAGCCCACCTCCACCACCCGGTCCATAAGGCCCAATTCCCGGGCGATTTCATACTTTTTCCGTTCCTGCCGGGTAAGAGGTTCAAATGCGCTGCTCATCCATTCCTCCCCTTTCAGGGAGTAGGATGTGTAAAAAGCGCCCAGGGCATACGGCTACTCCTCTTCCCCTTCATCGTCGTCCTCGTCATCGTCCTCCTGGCTTAAGCCGCGGTTGACGGGAGCGCCCTCAATGCGGGAGTTGATGAACCGGTCAAAGACTGCATTGGAATAGCTGGCGGCAATAAAGCGGCTGAGCCCAAAGCCGATAAGGAGATAATAGAGCAGGATGCCAAGCATGGCCCATTGGGTCTGATTGAAGAAATATACTGCGATGGCGGCGATGGCTACGGGAGTCCAGCTTAAGAGCCTGATCCCCAAGGATTGGGGCAGCCTGCCGATAGCCAGGAGAACGCCGTTGCGCAAAAGGTCTTTAAACTTTAGCTTATAGGAAACCATGAGGGGATACATGTAAATGAGCGACATAAACCAAACCAGCGTCAATACGGTGGCCAGCATCTGCGGCACGATGAAAAAATAGGATTGGGCGGACATCTGGCCGTAAAAAGTCCAGCATACATACAGTATAAGCGGCATAACAGATGTTATGGCGGATATGCCCAGGGCCTGCTTCCAGTTTTCCTTGACCGCGTCTTTGAAATCAGACCAGATAAAGGCGTGCTCGTCTCTGGCCCAGTTGCGGGTTACAAAGCTGATCCCGGCGGTAAACGGCCCGGTAATGAGAATGCAGGGAATCAGCATGAAAAGCCACACATACATCACACTGCTGAAGGTGGTCTGCAATTGCTCCGCCGTCTGCCCGATGGGCTGTCCCGCTCCGTCAACAGGTATCAGGCCCGTATACAGTGCCATAAAAGAGAACAGCGAAACTAAAATCACCGGCAGCCAGGCCACGGCATACATAAGGTTCAGCCGGATCAGCCCCGCAAAGCGGATACGCAGCATTTCCCAAAATAGCTGCCAGCGGTTTTTCGGCAAATCCTCTTTGCGGTAATCCCCTTTGCCGCTTTTCCCATAATAGTAGCTATTCATCATCTTTCCGAACATGGGCTTTCCTCCTCAAACGAACTCCACCTGGGGAATATCATATCATATTTTTTCAAAGAATTGAAGGGTGGGGCTGCCGATCCGTGGATTTTTGGAAATACCCGTAAAGAGACTTTGATTCCGGCCCAATTTCGTGGTACAATATTACATCCGGCTTTTTGCAGGGTGAGCCTTTCAAACACACCGGCACCCGAAAAAAAAGAGCCTAAAATTGTTTTTTGCTTTGCAAGAATTGGGAAGGTCGAGCCGTTTTATGGATGAACACCGCAAAGCCCCGCTTCCGGAGCCTGCAGCCGTCCCGCCTCAGCCGCCTTTATCCATGGACTACTTTGAAGAAATGTACGAAAAGTACGCCACGGATGTGCTTCGGGTCAGTTACTTTTATTTGGGAGACAGGCAAAAGGCGGAGGATGTCTGCCAGGACGTTTTCGTCCGGCTGATTACCAACGCCCCAGTCATCGAACCGGGCCGGGAAAAGGCGTGGCTTTTAAAAGTGGCCCTGAACCGATGCCGTGATTTATGGCGTGCCGCATGGGTTAGAAGGGTTGTGCTGGGGACCCCGGCCTTTGAAATGATCCCGGCGCCTGACGAAATCGGCAAGCTGGCAGACAAGTCGGAAGTGATAGAGGCTATCCACCAGCTTCCCGCCAGTTTTAAGGAAGTAATTTTGCTGCATTACTATCAAGGGTTTGGCATCGCGGAAATTGCCCAGATGATGGACCTGCCGGAAGGCACCATCTCCAGCCGCTTATCCCGCGGGCGTAAAAAATTAGAAACCATCCTGAAGGGAGGAGATGCCCGGTGAAACGCTTGGATCAATTGAATTCCATCACTCAGGAGGCCCTGGGTGGGCTCACGGCCGGACAAGACTTGAAATTACGCATCCTGGCGGCATTCCGGGCCGATAAACGATCCAAATCGAAGGGTGTTTTCCGCCCCGTTCCGGTGCTTGCCATGGCCGCCGCATTGGCGGTGGCTTTCTGGGCAGGGACGTCTGTTTTGCCCAGCACAACGGCAAAGCCATTGGCACCCACCCAGACCAACAATGTTTTTGAAAGCCTCACCGCCGGCCATGCCACCGCACAGCCGGGGATGGCCCGTGCCTTGCTGGACGTGCCTCCGGGAAGCATTACCCTGTCCGCCGGAAACCAAGCCCCGGAATACCGCAGCATCTGGGCACCGGCCAGCGGCAGCAATTTCCCGCTGATTGGCATAAACGGCAAGTTCTACCGCCTGATGCGCAATCCCTCCAGTATCTCCCAGGATCTGGTGGGCAGCAGCCTGGGCCAGGTCAACGAATATACGGACGAACCCGCCCTGGCGAGTACGGACCAGATCATCAGCAATGTTGTGAGCCAAGGGGAAGCGGTATACGCCGTTTCCGGCATGGACGGCGCCCTGGCAGCCGCCCAGGTGGATGGATCCCTGCGGGTTTTCCAGAGGGTATCCTTTGCCAACAATGCCACCCAGGGAAGCGAATCCTTGAGCGATACGTTGTGCGTGTCCGGCAGGGTGGTCGGGCTGGAGCTTTCCGGCGTAGGCACCATAACGGATGAAAACACCGCCTCGTCCCTTGTGGGTACGCTTTTGGACAATGCCTCCTTTGACAATGCATCGGGCAGCCAAAGCAGCAACCAGGCGCTGCTGATTGAATTGAACAATGGACTGGTCATGCAATTGTTTGTGAAAGGCGACACCCTTTCCGCCTGCGGATCATGGACCTGCCCCGAATTCTTTGAAGCTTTTCAGGCAGCCGTACAATAAGGCTGAAAATAAGTAACAAGCATAAAAAAGCAGCCGGTTTGCCAAAAGGCAGACCGGCTGCTTTAGATTTGGGTTGCTATTGCTGGGGCCCTGAAAATTTCTGGCGCACCTGGTCTATTTTCTGCTGCTCTGCCTGCTGGCTTGGATACCAGCCCTTGGCCGCCATCTTCTGATAAATGCCGCCCTGCATATTCAATGTATCCTTCAAGGCGTTGCCGAAGGCCGTGTTTACATTGGCGGTGTTGGATTCCACTGTGCCGTGCATATACAGGTCGCAGACGCCTTTGGTGGTAAGCAGTATGTTTTCCATGATGTCGCGGTCGTTCACCTTTAAGCCTCCTTACACCAGTTGGTACAGCTGGTTAAAAATCTGCCGATGCTTATCCATCATCTGCTGGACATAACCTTTCAGTTCCGGGTCCGTCAGGCTTTGCATGGCCTGCTGGCATTGGGTTTTTAAAAACTTTTCATGGCTCAGGGCATCCTCGATATACATCAATTCTTTGGGACTCATTGCCTTCACCTCCAGCGCTAGTATGAGCCTGGCGTGAATCGCCTATTCTTGAAACTTCCCAGCCTGTATAGGAAAAAAATTACACGACACCATGCAATAAAAATTACCATTCACGCCCTACCCTTAAAAAGATGAAAAAAAGCCCTCCCCCATCCCCCGTTTAGGGGGATGAAGGGAGGGCGTATCATCTTGCCTGTCAACCAGGCTTAAGCTTCTTCCTGCGCTTTCAGCGCCGCCTTTACAAAGGCGGTAAACAGCGGGTGGGCGCGGTTGGGGCGGGACAGGAATTCGGGGTGGTAGGCCACCGCGGCATAGAAGGGATGGTCCTTCATTTCAAAGGCTTCCAGGTAGCCGCCCTGGGGGGATACGCCTACACACTCAAACCCTTTTTGCGAAAGCTGGGCGGCGTAGTCCTCGTTTACTTCAAAGCGGTTGCCGTGGCGCTCGTGGATGCAGCTCCTGCCGTAAATGTCCCTCAGATGGCTTTCCGTAAGCTCCACATCGTACCCGCCCATGCGGGAAGGGCTTCGGGAGCCATTTTGGCAGATTCTGTCCTCCGGAATGCGCACCACGGGATGGGGGGTTTCGGGATCTACCTCGGTGGAATGGGCGTCCTTTAAGCCCAGCAGATTCCGGGCCGCCTCCACCACCGCCAGTTGCATGCCAAAGCCGATGCCCAGGAACGGCACATTGTTTTCCCTGGCATACCTTGCGGCAGAGACTATGCCCTCCGCGCCCCGGTCGCCGTATCCACCGGGGATGATGACGGCCTGGCAGCCGGACAGCACCTGCTTTGCGTTATCGTCTGTAATGTCTTCGGCCGAAATCCAGCTGATTTCCACCGAGGCCCGGTTGGCAAGCCCTGCATGGGTGAGGGCTTCGGAAACGGAAAGATACGCATCCCGCAAAGCCACATATTTGCCCACCAGGGCCACCTTGATGGCATGCTCGGGGTTTTTGCGGGTGTTGAGCATCTCCTGCCAGTCACGCAAGTCCGCCGGGGTTTTGGGAAGGCCCAATTCCTGGCATACGATATCCGCCAGGCCTTCCTCCTCCATGCGCAGGGGCACTTCATATAAAAAGGGCACATCCATATTTTGCACCACATGAGTGGCCTTCACGTTGCAGAAGAGCGCGATTTTTTCCTTGCCCTCCCGGCTGATGGCCTGCTCTGTACGGCACACGATGACATCCGGCTGGATGCCGATGGAGCGAAGGTTTTTTACCGAGTGCTGGGTGGGCTTTGTTTTCAATTCCCCCGCTACGGAGATATAGGGCAGAAGCGTTACATGAATAAAGCAGCAGCCGTGATCGGGCAGGTCCCAGCGCATTTGCCGGATGGCCTCCAGAAAGGGGGCCGATTCCATATCGCCCACCGTACCGCCGATCTCCACCAGGGCGATATCCGCGCCACTGTTCTCGGCCGCAGTGCGGATGGCGAGCTTGATTTCGTTGGTCACATGAGGCACCACCTGTACGGTGCCGCCCTTGTATTCGCCGTTCAGCTCCCGCTCCATGACCCTTTTATGAATCTTGCCCGTGGTCACGCTGGCTTCGCCTTTTACCTGTATGTCCGCGTACCGCTCGTAATGGCCCAGGTCCAGGTCTGCCGCCACGCCGTCCTCTGTTATGAAGGCTTCGCCATGCTGCAAGGGGCTTAAAAGCCCCGGATCCACATTATAGTAGGGGTCCATCTTTTGCATTGAAATGGTATAGCCCCGCGCTTTGAGTAGCCGGCCCAGGGAAGCCGTGGTAATGCCTTTCCCCAGGGAGGAAACGACGCCGCCGGTGACAAACACATACTTGATGGCCATGCAAACGCTCCTTTTTTGCAAAATGGAAAGCCGGATCAGCAAAGCCGCCGGCTGAAGGAAAAACACAATGTGTATATTGTAAGTTTCCGGTTAGCGCCTGTCAAGCGCTTTTCAAAGAATATATTTATGAAATTGGGCGCGGTACGATTAGCGCCAGGGGCGGCTGTTCGCCTATATCCTCCCTTGTGAGGCGGATAAGGGGCATTTCCTGGGGGGATGCGTCCATTTCCCGCAGAAAATCCTTCACAGGGGCAATGGGCATCCCGCCGGAATGCGCCGTGCGGTAGTGCATGGGAATAATTACCTTGGGCCCTAGCGCCCGGCAGACCTGGGCGGCTTCCTTCGCGTCGATGGTGTAATAACCGCCCACCGGAACCATCAAGACATCCACAGGGGTGAGGGCTTTTATCATTTCCTTGTCAAGGGTGTGCCCCAGATCCCCCAGGTGCAGGATGCTCAGGCCGTCGGCCTCGATGAGAAACAGCGTATTTTGACCCCGCTGTGCGCCTTTTTTACCGTCATGATAGCTGGGATAGCCCATAATCCGGATACCCGGCAGGGGGGTAAAGACTTTCGTGCCCCGGCATACGGCGGGCGTGCCTTTTATTAGGGAGAGGTTATTGTGGTCGTGATGCTCGTGGCTTACGGTAACGATATCCCCCCGCAGCTGGCCCATGGGATAGCCCACGCTTTCATCGTAGGGGTCGGTGATGATGGTTTCCCCCTTTGCCGTTTCTAAGGCGAACAGGGAATGGCCGTAATAGGTGATAATCATGGGCATCCTCCCTTCCAATCGCATGCTATGAGGCCGCTTTCCTTCATTTTGTCCCAAAGCCAGGCGGCGATCACGCCCCCCGCCAATGATGGCAGGGGTGCTTTTTTTCTTAGCAGAAGGGCCAGCGCCGGCGGCAGTATGCTGCCGCAAAAATAGCGCATGGTCTGCTCCCCCTCCTCCGCCGCCTTCAGCGCGCTGCGGGCAAGGCCCAGCGGCTGCTCAAAAAGCGGCGGCGGGTTTTGCAAAAGCCGTCTTGACAGGGTATAGGCCTGCAATAGATTTTCATCCTGCGGCAGGGGCGGGGCTTCCTTGGGCAGATTGTCCCACAGGGAGGCGTAATGGGAAATAGGCGCGTCAATCAGCCACAGCCCGCCCTTTTCCCAAAGGGCGTACCCGGCCTTTTTCAAGCGCGCGGCGGTCTCATCCGGCGTGTGTAAGCGCCTTGGCCCATCGCAGAGGAAAAGATATTCCTCCCCGGCAGCCCGCTTTAAAAAGGGCGGGGAGCCCTTTTTAAGGCAGGGTCCCATAAGCCCGGTGATCTCCCCCCGAAGCTCCTGCAAAAAGGGGATCATGCGCCGCTATCCTGGCGCACAAATGCCACTTTCAGTTCATGCATGGCCACGAACTGTCCCTGCAGGTCCAATTGGTACTGGAGGGATACATCCCCCTTTTCCTCATCGGCGGTAAACTGGACCTTCGTGGAATATATTCCCATTTCAAAATCACCAAAGGGGGTTTGGTAGCTGCCCTGAAACCTCCGGCCTTTTTCAAAAACCATGCTGGTGGCATAGGAGCCGTCCCGGCTCATGGTTACGCTGCCTTTTTCCATCACAAGGGTGATATGGCTTGTTTCGCCGGTCTCCGGCTGCGTTTCATCATAATCAAGGGAGTAGCCTTTTTCGGTTTTTACAAGCCGCCCTGTGGTGACCAGGTGGATGCCCTCTACCTCTTGCCCTTCCTGCTGGCTTTGGCCGGTAACGGATAAAAGTACGGGAATCCCTTTCTCTGTCATGGCTACATCCTCATCTTTCCGGGGAATGCTATCGTCGTTAAGGGAAATGCTGATTGAAACGCTTCCGCAAATCAGCTCTTCCCCTGCATTATACCATGGATTCCCACCGGGCGGGAAGCGGGGCGGAGAAAAACCATACCGAGAAACAGGTATTTCGCCCCTGGGGAGGCGACCAGGGCTTTCCGATTGCCCTGGCCCTTCGGCCTTATCTTCTCTTTTTTCAAAAAACTTCAGCGTGACAATCCCGGCCCGGAACAATTACATATTTATCATTCTCCTGGAACTTGGTATAATGGTTGCATTTGGAGGCGATGGACATGCAGATCATAGCCCGGGCCAAAATCAACTGGACGCTGGATGTGGTGGGCAAGCAGCCGGACGGGTATCATCAGCTGGACATGCTGCTGCAGTCGGTAGCGCTGTGCGATATCATCACCCTCCGCCCGGCGGAGGAGCTGTCCCTGCAGCTGCACAAAGGCGCGCGGGTGCCCGGGGATGGGGACAACCTGGTTTTGAAGGCTGCCAAGGCTTTGCAGGCAGCATCCGGCTGCAATAAGGGTGCGGAGATCACCCTGCAAAAGCGCATTCCTGTCGGTGCGGGGATGGGCGGCGGCAGCGCCGACGCGGCGGCCATCTTGACGGGGCTGAACCGCATGTGGGAGCTTCACCTGCCCATGGCGGAGCTGGAAAAAATCGGCCTGGGTGTGGGCGCTGACGTGCCTTTTTGCCTGACCGGGGGCCTGAAAAGGGCCACGGGCATCGGGCAGAACCTGACGCCCCTTCCCTGCGCCCGGCAGTTTTGGCTGCTGGTAGTAAAGCCCTGCCGGGGCCTGGGCACAAAAAAGGTGTTTTCCTCCCTGAAAATAGAGGAGATTCCCAAAGAATCCCGCCCGGATAACATTAAAGCGCAAAAGGCTTTGGAGACAGGCGACCTCCATGCCTTATGCCATGCCATGGGCAACGCGCTGCAGCCCACCAGTGAGGCGCTGCTCCCCCAAATCCGGGAAGCCGCCCAGGATTTATCCCAATCCGGGGCGCTTCGGGCCATGATGACGGGCAGCGGTTCGGCGGTATACGGCGTGTTTGCAAGCGCCGCCGGGGCCAGGGATGCCCGGGAGCGGCTGCGGGGGCGCTGGCCCATTTGCATCATGACCCACACCTGCCTGGAAGGCCTGTCTTATTCAGAAGAATAGCCTTCCCGCAGTTTTTGTTCCCTTGATTGTGCCCATAGTTCCCATGGCTTTTGCCGCATTCCATTTTTCATTGGGAATCATACATAAAATCATACGCAGCGGGACACCCTGTATGCACAACCCCACTCAAGGAGGGAATTGCGTGCACAGGGTGTTTTTATGGTTCCTGGCGCTGGCCATAATCCTTTCCCCCATGGGCGCCTTGGCAAAAGCCGGCCCGGAACAACTGGAAGAGGCCCTCCAGGAAGGCTCGGTCATCCGCCTGCACATCCTGGCTGCAGGGGATGACGACGAAAACCAGCGGATCAAGCTATGCGTGCGGGATGAGATTCTCAAGGCCTGGGGAGAAACCCTGTCCGCCGCCGAAGCATCCGGCGATATGCTGGAGCTGCTTAAAGAAAACCTGCCGGGGCTATTGGAAACCGCCAGGGATACAGCACAGAAGGAAGGCTTTACGGGGGAGGTTACAGCGGAAATCGGCATTTTTCCCTTCCCGGACCGGGAATATGACGGGATGCTTGTCCCTGCCGGGGATTATCAGGCGCTGCGCATCGTGCTGGGGGGCGGGGCGGGCCATAACTGGTGGTGCGTACTGTACCCGGCCATGTGCCTGGACCTGGCAGCCACAGAGCCCGCCGCCGGGGAGCCTCAGCCAGCCGAGGCCGCGCCGGAGGATGCCTCCGTACAATTTACCTGGGGGTTCCTGCGCATTTTTTCACGCTGGCCCATGGTTCCTGTTGTATGATTTTACAAAGAAAGCGCCATACTTTCCCTGTATCGGCAACAATGAGGGGGAAATTTCATGCAGTATCGGCGCAAAACGCGTTCTGTCCTGGCCCTTTGCCTGATGGCCATCGTGCTGCTTACCAGCATGCAGTGGGCCTTTGCCCAGGTGGTGGCCTGGGGCTCCCAGGGGGATCAGGTTACCGCTGTGCAAAAAAAGCTGAAGCAATACGGCTATTTCAGCGGCAACGTCACCGGATATTTCGGCCAGGAGACTTACAATGCTGTGGTTTGGTTCCAGCGTAAAAATGGGCTGCGGGTGGATGGCGTAGTGGGCCAATCAACCGCGGCGGCCCTGGGCATTACCCTGGCCGGAGGCTCCGTTTCCGTGGGCAATTATAATGAAAGTGATGCATACCTTCTGGCCCGCATCATACATGGGGAGGCCCGGGGTGAGCCGTACATCGGCAAGGTGGCGGTGGGCGCAGTCGTGCTCAACCGGGTGAAAAGCCCCTCCTTCCCCAACACCATCGCCGGTGTCATCTACCAGACCGGCGCTTTTGACGCGGTCAAGGACGGGCAGATCAACCTGACCCCGGACAGCGACAGTATCCGTGCCGCAAGGGATGCCCTGAACGGCTGGGATCCCACCGGCGGAACGCTGTATTACTATAATCCGTCCACAGCAACCAGCGGCTGGATTTGGACAAGGCAGGTAACATTGACGATCGGCAAGCATGCCTTTGCCATTTAGGAGGGAAACCATGCAAAAAAAGCATCATGTCCTTTTGTATTCCTTCCTGACCCTGGCCCTGGTGTTTGCGGTGGGCGCCGTGATCTGGCAAGGGACCCGGATCACAAGGGTGGAGCGGGCGCTGGAGGATGTGTACAGCGGCGCCGTTCTGGAAACCATCAGCCAGTTGCAGAGCATGGAAGTGAAAATGAATAAGCTCATGGTATCAGGAAGCCCGCAGACGGGCATCGGCCTCTTATCGGAGCTTAGCCGCCAGGCGGGAGAGGTAGAGAATAACCTGTCCATCCTGCCCCTGTCCCACGAGGCCATGGCGCCCACAGTGAAGTTTGCCAATCAGGTGGCGGATTACTCCGATGCGCTGATTTTGCAGGTTGCCCAGGGCAAGCCCCTCAGCGAAGAGGACACCAAGCAGTGGGCGCAGATGCTTACCAACTGCGTGCTGCTAAACGGGCAATTGCAGGCGGCCCAACAGGAAATGATCAGTAAAAGCCTGAGCTTACTTGCGGAGGACTCCCTCTTCTATCAGGAGATGCAGGCTAAAACCCGGCCCATGGAACAGGTGGGCGACAAGGACAATGGTATCGATTATCCCACGCTGATCTATGACGGAGCCTTCTCCGATGCAAGGCATCTTGGCCCGCCCAAGGGGCTGCCGGAAGGGGAAATCACCCAGCAGCAGGCCATTGATATCGCCCGGGAGTTTGTGGGCACGGACAGGGTATTGGCGGCCAAGGAGGGCACAGCCACCTCCGGCACCATCCCCACCTGGGGGGTGGAGGTCGCCATCCGGGATAACACCCTCAATGTGGAAGTGACACGGCAGGGCGGAAAAATCCTGTGGATCATGCCGGAGCATGCCTCCTTTGCCCAGACGCTGTCCATAGATGACTGCAAGCAAAGAGCCAAGGATTTTTTGCAGACCCGGGGCTTTGGAACCATGGAGTCCAGCTATTATCAGATATACGATGGCATGGCAGTCATCAACTTTGCCGCGCTGCGGGATAACGTGCTGCTCTACCCGGACCTGGTCAAGGTGCAAATCCGCATGGATACCGGGGAAATGGTCGGCCTGGAGGCAAATAATTACTGGATGAACCATCGGGATCGAAATCTTTCCGAACCGGAAATCACCGCGGAGCAGGCCCAGGAGATGGTCAGCGCACTCCTTACAGTCGATAATTCCCGGCTGTGCCTGATCCCCGTGCGCAATACGGAAAAACTTTGCTACGAGTTTTCCGGTACCTGGAACGAAAACCGCTACCTGGTCTATATCGACGCCCTGACCGGCGAGGAACAGGAAATCCTGAAGGTTATCGACGGCGAGGCCGGGCCGCTAACGGCGTAGGGGAAACATAAGGAATAGAGATTTGCGGGGAGGGGTCCTTTTGTAAAAGGGCCCCTCCAGGAAAACTTTATAAAGCAAAGGAATAGCTTTGCGTGCGGGCGCAGTGTGCCCAAATAGCGAGCAAGCAGGCTCTATGCCAGCACAGAGCGGCGGAGATACTTTATCTTGATATGGCTTCATGCATTGTCGCGTGCGAAGCACGCACTAATATTAAAAGCGTTTGCGGTGACTGAGCCGAGCGCCGCCTGTGGCTGATGAAGCGAGGTGAAGGAATCACGCGAAACGAGTGCTGGGAGCGGTAGCGAACCAGCGCGATGATTGAGCGTGCAGGGGGTGCAGGGGGGAATCGCAACCCCCCCGCTCCACTTACCGGCATTGTCGCAACTGTTCACGCCGCTTTGTGCCGTTATAGAGCCTGCTTGCTCGCTTATCGGGCGCACTGTGCCCGCTCACAAGCGGCTACTTTCTGGTTCTCTTTCGGGACGAAAGAGAATAAAGAAACTCCTGCGTAATGGGGAAAATATCAATTATCAAGGATATACCCTGTCGCCCCGATAACCAGAATCGCCTGTGCATTTTATTTGCTCTTGCCAAATGCTTATTTCTTTTCATTTACAGAATGTTTTACTTGCCCATCCTGTCAAAAGAAACCCAGCGCAAAAGCCCGACAGACAAATGCCTGCCGGGCCCTTGTAAGCTATCCAATTTACAATTTCTGCTCGCATGAAAAAGCTGCATATGAAACGCATCAGACGCTATTCGGTTTTTGTGATCATAAACCAATCAAAATTATCAACTGTTCTATATTTCCGAAACCCGTTTTTACAGAGGACTTTTTGCGAAGCCGCATTGCACCGGTCGACCTCCGCTGTAATTTGCGTTACAGCAGGCTGCCGGAAAGCCCAGCGAATCATGGCGCCGACGGCTTCCGTTGTATAGCCTTTGGACTCATATTCGCCATTCACACCATAACCGATTTCAACGCTTCCTGTTGATGAGGGGATGCCTTTAAAACAAATGCTTCCAATAATGGTGTTTTCGCTTTTCAGTACGATCATCCAAAAGGTGTGCCATACAAAGTCTGCCCCCGCTTCTTTCACAGGGCTTAATTGCCCTTTCAAAATGTCATACATCTCTCCTTCCACATTTTCGCCGTCATAGTGAAAGGATGTATCCTTTTCAAACGCGGATATGTCGGTAATCAGTATTTGCAATTGATCGCCCGTCAAGGGAAACAGCAGCAAGCGGCTCGTTTCAACCATCAATTCAATACCCTCCTTTTATTCTGCTGACATGCTGTTAAAAGGAGCGCTTTTCATAGAATCATCACCTTTGTAAGAAGCATTTTGATTTTCCTTTTTAAGATGCTTTCAACTGATACAGGAAAATTATATCATGAGTTGACAATTTGTGAATAACGAACTTCTTTTTGAAATGCAGGCAGATCACGCTGCATAGGTAAGCGTATGGCTACTGAAGCGCATGCAGGCGAAACCCCTTGAAGGTTGGCTGACGCATACCCCCGGCGGAGGTATGCTCCATAAACTGCACGGTGCATAGCGGCATGAATTCAAACCAGATGGCATCCTCATTACTGGGCGGAGCAAAATGATATTAACATAAAATATTGCACTTTAACATATGATATGTTAGAATGCAAAAAGGAGGGTGTAATATGAACGGTGGCACATTAAAAACCTATATTGAAAAAGTTCTTCATACCGATGTCAAAATCGGTTCATTAAAGAAATACGCATTACCAAACATTATCACGCAAACGTATGATGTTTACTTACTGTCAACAAGGCAAGTGGATTGGGTGGTAATGTCTGTTCTCGAGGAAGAACAGCCGGCACTGCCCTCCTTAAAGAAGCATCTCAGAATTGTTCAAGAAGCAACAAAGATGGATGTTGCCATTTTATCTGCAAAGCTGCCGGCTGCACGGCGGGATACTTTTATAGAAAAAGGCATTCCTTTCATTGTCATTGATAAACAGTTGTATTTGCCATTCATGGCGGTGGCTATACAAGAAGAAAAAATACATCAAAGGAAAATGACCGAAAAATTTTCACCTTCTACGCAGGCGCTGCTCCTGTATTCCCTTGTCCACGCCATTTACACATGGACTGCGAAGGAAGCGGCTCGGGTACTGCAATGCAGCCTTATGACCAGCTCCCGGGTTTTTGCCGAACTGCAGGATACGGAGCGCTTGATTACATCCATTCATGGAAAGCCTGTGCAATATCAATTCCGCCTCCAAGGAAAGGCACTGTGGGAAGAGATCCTCCCCCATGTTCAAACACCGGTAAAAGAAAAACGTTACGTGCTGGAGTTTCACGACGAATCTGCCCAGATTTCTGGAATCGCGGCATTAGCAAACTATAGCAGTATTGCAAGTGATGGAAAGCATGTGTTGGCGCTTTCCCAGGCTGTGTGGAAGGAAGCAAGTAAAAAAATCATAAAGCTGCTGCCCGAAGAAGATGATGGATGCACGACGGTAGAAATCTGGCGCTATGATTCCCGAATCATTTCGGACGGTATATTTGTCGATCCATATTCGCTTGCGCTTTCCTTAAAAGATACAAATGATGAGCGCATATTAAGCGCCATAGAAGGAATGATTGATGCATGGTAAATGGATTGGAAGCCTTCCGCGACGCTTTTCAAGAATATAAAGGGCAGTATGTCCTCATTGGAGGCGCCGCTTGCGACCTGATATTAAGTGACATTGGCGTGCAGGCACGGGCAACAAAAGACCTGGACATCGTTTTGTGCATGGAAACATTGACCAAAGAATTCATGGCGACATTCTGGGAGTTTATACAGCAAGGAGCATATCAACTGCGCGCCAAAGCAAATGGAAAGCATTGTTTATACCGCTTTCAAAGCCCGCAAGTCACGGGCTATCCTTCCATTTTGGAGCTTTTCTCACGGCGGCCGGATTGGCTGAATGGAATTGCCGATGAGGCGGCATTTATTCCCATACCTGACGCAGAGCAGCACAATAGCTTGTCTGCTATTCTTCTGGATGATGATTACTACGCACTGATACGGGATGGGATGATCGAAATGGAGGGAGTGCCACTCGTTCGCGCGCTGCATTTGATTCCACTGAAGGCAAAAGCCTATCTGGATTTATCCGACCGGAAGGATCGGGGCGAGCAGGTGGACGCAAAAGATATCGCAAAACATAGAAATGACATATTCCGTCTGTACAACGCGCTTGTCCCAGACGAGACACTGATTTTACCGCTTTCTCTTCATGACACAATGCGTAAGTTTCTATCATCGGTCAGGCGGCAGCCTCTGCGGATGAAAGACTATGGCATTGCCAGGCGCACCCAACAGGAAGTTATTGAACAATTGGAGCAAGCATATCAGATCAGCGTGCCATTCGTTGCCGAATTGCCAGATGTTAGCTTTCAAGGATAGGCCGATCATATCAAGGTGGAGGAATCAAATAGCCCCATCAAGCGGGAATAGTCCTCATTTCCCGAAACAAAACCCCATAATCCGCAGGGAATGTTCGTGTTTCTATTGAAAAAAATGTCGGATTCCGGTATACTTTATCTTAGTTTTTCTATGGGAAGACCCGGCGCAAAAGGCCCGGGCGCATAAAGGAAGGTGCTATTGTGCAGGAACAAGCGGCCCCTCAGCCCTATGCCATCGAACTTACCGGGCTGACCAAGCGCTTTGGGGCGGTGCTGGCCAACAACCGGATCAATCTCACCGTCCGCCAGGGAGAAATATTGGCGCTGCTGGGGGAAAACGGCTCCGGCAAGACGACGCTGATGAACATGCTCTCGGGCATATACCAGCCGGACAGCGGCACCATCTGCTTAAAAGGCAGGGAAGTATCCATCCGCTCCCCCCGGGAGGCCATCCGCCTGGGCGTGGGCATGATCCATCAGCATTTCAAGCTGGTGGATGTGCTGACCGCCAGGCAGAACATCCTCCTTGGCATGGGCGCCGGCGCCGGAAAGGGCCTGGATGAGCTGCGGGCAAAGTTCGGCCTGGAAGTGGATTTGGACAAAAAGATATATGACATGGCCGTGGGCGAAAAGCAGACGGTGGAAATATTGAAGGTGCTGGCCCGGGGCGCGGACATCCTCATCCTGGACGAGCCTACCGCGGTTTTGACGCCCCAGGAGACGGACAAGCTCTTTGATATCCTGCGCCGGATGAAGGCGGAAGGCCACGCGGTGGTCATCATCACCCATAAGCTCAACGAGGTGATGGCAATTTCCGACCGGGTGACGATTCTGCGCAAGGGCGAGAGCATTGACACCGTGGATACGGCCTCCACCCAAGTGCAGGCGCTGACGGAAATGATGGTGGGCCGCCCGGTCAGCCTGCAAATCAAAAGGCGGGAAGCGAAGCTGGGCAAGGTTCTTTTAGACTTTCACGAGGTGACGGTGAAGGGCCCGGAAGGCGCAGACAAGCTGCAGGGCGTGAGCTTTACCCTGCGGGAAGGGGAAATTCTAGGCGTGGCCGGGGTGGCCGGCAGCGGACAGAAGGAATTGTGCGAAGCCATTGCCGGGCTGCAAGCCATTGAAAAGGGCAGCATTCTGCTGGAAGGAAAGAGCATTGAAGGGCTGTCCCCCCGGGATATCATCAAAAAAGGCATATCGATGTCTTTCATCCCCGAGGACCGGTTGGGCATGGGGCTGGTAGGCGGTATGAGCCTGACGGACAACATGCTTTTAAAAACCTACCGGGATCAAAAGGGTGCGTTTTTGCGCCGCCAGCCCGCAAGGGCACAGGCCCGCCGGCTGGTGGAAGCGCTGCAGATTTCCACGCCAAGCATTCAAACCGCGGTGCGGAAGTTAAGCGGCGGCAATGTGCAAAAGGTGCTCCTGGGCCGGGAGATTGACAGCAACCCGCGGGTGTTGATTACCGCCTATCCGGTGCGGGGCCTGGACATCAACGCCAGCTATACGATTTATGACCTGCTCAACGCCCAGAAGGAAAAGGGTGTGGGCATCCTGTTTATCGGCGAGGACCTGGATGTGCTCCTGGAACTGTGCGACCGCATTCTGGTGCTTTGCGGCGGCAAGGTAACCGCCATCATTTCCGCCAAGTTTGCCACCAAGGAACTGTTGGGCATGAAAATGACCGGCGCGCTGGCGGCGGAGGAGAGCGAGGATGAATATGCTTAAAGGAATATCCATGCGGCCCAGAAAGCCCCTTTTCCACGTGGTGCAAAGGGACGAACGGCCGCCCCTGCAGGCGGCGCTGTTCAGGCTTCTGGCGGTGCTGGCCGCCCTTTTTACCGGCGGGCTCTTTCTTTTCGCGCTGGGGCTTGACCCTTTTGCGGTATACGGCACCATGATAAAGGGCGCACTGGGCGGCAAAACGAATATACGGGAAATGGTGAAAATCGCCATCCCCCTTTGCATGACATCATTGGGGATTACCCTGGCCTTTAAAATGAAGTTCTGGAACATCGGCGCGGAGGGGCAGATTTGCGTGGGGGCCATTGCCGCCAGCTACTTTGCCTACACCCACAGCGACTGGCCCCAAGGGCTGCTGCTCACGGTGATGGTGATCGCGGGCTTTGCGGCAGGCGGCCTGTGGGGCATGATCCCCGCCTATTTCAAAACGAAGTTTGGAACCAATGAAACGCTGTTCACCCTGATGATGAACTATGTGGCGCTGTACATCATCCAATACCTCCGGGAAGGGCCGTGGAAGGATCCGAAGTCCATGGGCTTCCCCATCATGCCCAGGTTCGCCGACAGCGCCCGGATGCCCACCGTGTTCGGGGTGCATATCGGGTGGATTGTGGCGTTGGCGCTGGTCTTTATCGTGCTGTTTTATTTGAAGCATACCAAGCAGGGGTATGAATTGAGCGTAGTCGGCGAAAACGAGAATACCGCCCGGTACGCCGGGATGCCGGTAAAAAAAATCGTGCTGCGCACCATGTTTTTAAGCGCCGCCCTGTGCGGCTTAAGCGGTGTTTTCCAGGCCAGCGGCGCGGACAAGACGCTGACCGAAACGGTCGCCGGGGGCGTGGGCTTTACGGCCATCACCGTTGCGTGGCTGGCAAGGCTTTCCCCCGTGGGCATATTGGTAGTATCTGTGCTGTTTGGCATATTGGAAAAGGGCTGCAACACCATCCAATCGGTGTTTAAGGTATCCACCTCCGTGGCGGACGTGCTGCAGGGCATCATCCTGTTTTTTGTGCTGGGGTCTGAATTCTTTATGAGCTACCGGCTGGCCCGGCGGGAAAAGGCAACGGCTCTGGAGGTGAAAGCATGACCGGATTTTTCGATTGGCTGTCCTCCTTTTTGTACGCCGCCATGCTGGCAGGGGTGCCGCTGCTCTTTGGCACGCTGGGAGAAGTAATCACCGAGAAATCGGGGAGCCTGAACCTGGGTGTGGAAGGCATGATGTACATGGGCGCCGTGTTCGGGTTTATGGGCGGATACCTGTTTGCAAGCCCGATTCTGGCGCTGGTCTTCGCCTTTCTGGGCGGTGCCCTGGGCGCGCTGTGCTACGCCTTCCTCACGGTAACTTTAAAGGCCAACCAAAACGTTACGGGCCTTACCCTCACCATATTTGGTACGGGCCTTGCCAACTTCCTGGGCGAGAGCCTGATTACATCCTCCCCCACCGGGGCCGCGGTGGTGGCGGAAAACGTGAAGCTGGCCTTCCGGCCCATGCAGTGGGGCGCCTTGACCACCATCCCCTATGTGGGAAAGCTGCTTTTCAACCACAGCATTTTCACCTACCTGGCGGTGGGGCTGGCGGTTCTGGCCGGGTGGTACTTAAACCACACCCGCTTGGGCCTGAACTTGCGGGCCATCGGCGAAAACCCGGCGGCGGCGGATGCCGCGGGCGTGTCCGTTGACCGGTACAAGTATGCCCACATCCTCCTGGGGGGCGGCATCTGCGGCCTGGGCGGCGGGTATATCGCCCTGGTTACCTGCGGGGGAAGCTGGACCTACAACTGTGTGGCCGGCCAGGGCTGGATTGCGGTGGCACTGGTGATTTTTGCCGCCTGGAGCCCCTACCGCGCCATTTGGGGATCGCTGGTTTTCGGCGCGCTGAGCGTATTGCGGCTGTACATCCCCAACAGCGTGATCTCCATCCCCCCCGCTGTGTTCGCCATGGTGCCCTTCGTGGTCACATGCCTGGTGCTGGTGGTATCCAGCATTCAAATGCGCAAGGAAAACCAGCAGCCCAAGGGCTGCGGGGTGAACTATTTCAGGGAAGAGCGGTAAGTTGAACCGAAAGAGGCTTTGCATACATGCAAAAAAGGGGCTGCTCTCTGGCGTTTGCCTGAGAACAGCCCCTTTTGTATGATGCGGAAGCCTTATTTTTGAGGCGCGCTGTTTACCGTGGTTTGCAAGTTGTTCAAAAGCGTGGATAGCTGGGATTGGGGTTCCTTGGTCTGCTGGCCGGTTTGAAGCTTGTCGTCAAAGACGTCGATTACTGTGTAGATTTCCTTGAAAGCAGATTCCTCCACCAAGCGGGCCGAGGTTCCCCTTAAGGCCACATGAATGTTTTGAATTACTTCCATGGCATATACGTGCTGGCGGATTTTTCCCAGCATGTTGGTGGTGGTGGAGCCCCCTGTGCGGGACAGGCTGTTTACCTGTGTGATGGCCTGGGCCACCTCGCTGCGCATACGTTCGCTGTACTGGGTCTGTTCACGGCCGACAAAGCCCAGGGCGTTTTGGGCAACGATGCCCAATACCACCACAGCGATGACAAGGATCACCAGGGCTGCCTGCGTTAATTTCTGCCGCAGCTTGGTAGCGCCAATGCCTCCCCGCATCTGTTGTGAATAGCGGTACATGTTTGTTCCTCCCCTATTAAAAGGCCGACAGTTCGCCTTACCGAGTGGTAAAATACAGCTTGATTATACCATATTTACCACAGGTGGTAAAGCCCCCTGGAAATCGTGCTCAATTTGTGTAAAAAGTGGTGCCTTTAGCACGGCTGAAATTGCTTTTCCAACCTCTGGGGGAGATGAGTGGAAATACTGAAAATAGTATGTGTATATTCTTATTTGTTTATACACTTT
>JAEVYX010000064.1 GCA_023392515.1 Bacillota bacterium
GCAAAGCCCCGGTGGCTTCGGAAGCCTTGCGCAGCAAGGTTTCCTTACGCCCTTCACCGCACGTAGAGCGTAGCTCACAGGTGAAGGGTGCAGACTCGAAAAAGCGGCGCAGACACTTTTTCGAAACGCTGAGGAGCGGTCAATATCAGCCGCTCCCATGCTTTATGGGCAGTTTCCCATGTCAAAACCAATCCTCAGGCAAATATTCCCTTGTATTGTAAAGCATTTCGTCAAACATGCGTTTCCCGTCTGCCGGATCTACAGCCGACAATTGCGGGTCATTCAAGAAAGCAGCCAGCGCCAGCTTCCTTTCACACGTCATGGCAGCCTTCACCGTGCTTTCCTGTCCCAGTACATGGCGCATGACGAGCGAATCGATACCCTTGGGCAGCGCGCCTGCCAGAATGGGCGCAATTTCGTCCCGGCGGAACAGCGCGTTCGTTTCAACCACCGCATCCATCGGCAGGTTTTTTATTTGGCCGCGGTTTGGAATATTGACGTTGGAAACCATATCGCAAAGCCCCAGCAAGGCTTTTATCAACAGATGGCCCTCCTCGCCGGAGCCATCCAGCTCAATAGGTTCCGTTCCGTTTAGCAGCGCCTCCCGCTTTGCCAGGCGCTTTTTCAAATCCTCCTCCCGCCAATCCACCGTAGTGAGGCTAAATCCCCATGACCGTGCCGTCTCGGGATTTTTCAGATACCAGGGGGGCATGAATTCGGCCAGATGACGGTCTCCTGCCGCCGCGATGAGGCCATATCTTCGGAAGAGGTCAAACTTAACACGATGGGAACATTCAAACAAGTTGTTCATCCAATTGTCATCCTTGCCTTTTACAAAACCGGTTTCAAAATACTTTTCCGCAAACCGGTGATACAGCGGAAACAGGTCATACCCCTGGTAGCTGGCACTATGGATCCAGGTAAAATGGTTGATGCCCATAACGCCGGTTTTGATCTCCGTGCGGTCTGCCCCCTCCACGCCTTCCATGTCTTCCAGCATGGCCGCCAACAGCTTCTGTGTGCCAAAAACCTCATGGCAGCAGCCAAATGCCTTGATCTGCGGGAAGACCGTATACAGCGTTCGCATGCAGACGGTCATGGGGTTGGTATAGTTGATCACCCAGGCCTGCGGCGCATAATCCTGAATCGCCCGGGCGATTGTAACAAACATCGGCACCGTGCGCATGCTGCGGATGAACCCGCCCGGCCCAACCGTATCGCCCACCGGCTGCCAGACGCCATACTTTTCCGGCCAATGCACATCAGAGCGCATTTGCGAAAATGTACCGGGCAGGATAGAAATCACAACGAAATCCGCACCGGTCAAGGCATCTCCAAGTGTTTCGCTCACCTCATAGCGCCAGCGGCTTTTTGCGTTCGGATGCTCGGAAATCATCTCCCCGATGCGCTTATTCTTCATCGCCGCATCAAGATCAATATCGTACAGCCGGACAATGCCCTCCATTTGGGAGTCCATTGCCAGGTCCTTCATAAAACCCCAGGCCCATCCTCTTGAACCGCCGCCTATATAGGCCACCTGTAAATTCCTGACCTGCCTGCCTTCGTACTCCATATGAAAATCCTCCGTTTATTCCGATACATCCTTTGCCTGATCGGTATTCTGCCCCATGGTCTGCCGGTATTGGGATGGCGTCATCACCATATACTGCCTAAATCTTCGAATAAAGCCCGATGCATCGTAATATCCTACCGCCAAACCAATGTCCTTTACTGAAAGCTTCGTCTTCAGCAGCATTTCCTTCGCCTTTTCCATGCGCAAAAGCAGCAGGTATTCCGACGGGCTCATGCCGGTCAGTTCCTTAAAATCAAGGGAAAGGCGGACAGCGCTGATGCCATAAGTGTCCGCAATGGCGCTCATGCTCAGCATCGGGTCGGCATAGTGCTGGTTCATAAAACCAACAATATCGCGTATGACCGGGTGTGTCTGCTCCTTTTCCGGCTCATTTCTGGACAAAATATCCCGGCACAATTTGCGCAGGATATCATCCAAATCGGCAATGGACCGGCACCCGGACAGTGTGAACACATCGTAATACTGCAAAGCGTCCACATCTCCGCTGTTTCTGTCATAATGCTCGCTGAGCACAGCTCCAATCACATTGTTATAAATCATCCGAAAGGCGAACAGCGAAAGCTCCGTGCTGCCCAAATAGCGGAACAGTTCATCAATTCGGTCATTCAGCGCCTGTGCGTCGCCAGAGCGCAAAGCCTTGCGAAAGCCATCCAGATAGCTCCGGGTAAAGGGCCCAATGTCCTTGGCGGCAGCGCTGACATCCGCAAAGCGCAGCACATGGGCATTGCCCATAACAAACCGGTTGTCATATGCCGTGCTGGCCTCCAAATATGCGTTGCCCGCGTGGGCATAATTCTGATGAATGTTGCTCAGGGATACCGTTACGCCTTTTTCCTGTGCCAGCAGATCATTAAGCACGCCTAAAGCCCATTGGTCCAAATCGTCCGCATGATCAGCGAAGAGTACGAAAAGAAACTGCTCCATTGCAACCAGCTCCACGCTGTATCCCGTTACATCCCCATCCAGATGCGCAAGAATTTTGCCCATGTCCGGCTCACTGCCGTCCCGCGCCGGAACGCCAATCAGCGCAACCGCATAATAACCTTTATCCACATTCATGCCCAAAAGGGCAGCAGCCTCTGCAGCCTCCTGTTTTTTGCTGTAGCGGCCTTTGACAAAATTTTTGATAAAATTGGCTTTGCGCACAGGCAAGCTTTGATGAAGGCGCGTATTCAGGTCTGCGTTTTTGTCCACCAACGCTTCGATGCCGCCTTGGATAACCTCAAAATCATCCTTTGCCGGCGTTTCCGCCTCAAACAAATAGCGCAGTTCCTTAATCGGCTTCGTATGCCGTCTGGAAAAATAGTACGTCAAAAAAATGCAGGGAATGCTCAATGAGATCAGGAACAGGCTGAAGCTCAGCTGTGCCTGGTTCAGGCTTTCCCGCATCGACTCCATGGGGATCAGGGTAGCGTACTGCATGTTGTATTTGTTTCCGCGCTGCGCAACCAATAAATATTGCTGCCCGTCCAGCGATAAATCCCGTACCAGAGAGCCCTGATTTTCCCGGATCTCCTCCAGGATCACCCCATCCGGTACGGAAAGGCCCCGGCTGGCTGCCAGCGGCACATCGCCATAAAAGATGTATGTATTGCATAGTTCGTAAAGATCATCGGCAAACATCCGGCGGTATGTATCTTCTTTAATCAGGAAAAGGATGTTGCCGGTGTTGTACCGCTCGCCCATGCTAAGCGGTACAATCACCGCGACCATGCGGGCCTTGTTGCCGGAAACCAGAATGCTGCTCACATTCTGCGCAGGAAAAATCGTGAGGCCGCTGTCATTTCTGCGCAGCGCCGCACGGAATTCCTCGGGCGCTGTATTTTCAAAGCGCATTAGCTTATCCAAAAACATCTCCAGGCCAACCGAGGTAGCGGAAGAATACAGATAATCATCCTCATGAAAAATCAAATAGAGCTGATCGCAAAAGTCAATGGTAACCGTATACGGCGCCAATTGGAGTTTAAGATGATAAGCCTTCATCGGCTCCTCATCAAGCCGGAAGGAACTGATATAAGGTGAAAGGCCAATCTGCCTGCCTGTACTAAGCAGCGTAGACAGGTTGTCCTCGTTTTGATATCGTATTCTGTTCAGCTTGTTCATGTTGCTGTCCGCCATGTTATTGCGGATCGTATTCATGTAAGTGCCGTTCATATAGAAGCCCACACTTATGAAGAGCACAGCCATGATCGCTGCATAGGAAATCATATAGCGCAGCAGGATGGATTGAAATACGCCCTTCTTTTTCATGGAACGTACCCTCACACTTCAAATGCATGGATGATGCCGCAGCGTGGATAGGCGCTGCGGCATACGGTTTTGTCATGCAATTATGCTACCATGCATCATCAATTTTTGGCAAGGTAATTATCATATGCGGTTTGATACAGCTCCACATACTTATCCACACCTACAGCCTTGGCCGTATCAAGGAATTTCTGCCAGCTCTCATCGGTAACGCCGTTGGTGATGAAGTTAGCAATTGATTCTTTCATGAACTTCTCGATTTCGTTGAAAAGACGGGTCACCTCAATCTTGCTTTCGCTATCCATCTTAACCATCTTGTACAAATAGTAATAGGAGTTCTTCTCCAGCACGCCGGCTTCCTCATATTCCTTGCTGTAGTTATAGCGCTCCACCCGGTGCGGCGGCATCTCATAAATGTCAAAGTAGTAGTCGCCGGGGGCAAAGAACTGGCCATGGTATACCGGTACATACTGATACAGGCCGTTGTTTTCAGGTATGGACACGATCTCGTATTTGCCGTTGTCGTTAATCTTCATGGTCGGCGGGATGGGTCCGCCTTCCTGAACGGGGCCGTTGACGCTGACCATCATGGTCTCGGTTTCAAACTGGGCATCCAGCCAGCGCAGGGTTTCCGGAATGTGCTTGTTGGCAACGGTGATAGCAGCGCCCATGGAAGGCACCTCCAAAATGCGGGGCACTGACACGCCATATTCGCTGGCCGGGGGCAGGATGGACACGAATTGCTGTGCAATTTCCGGCTGCAGGGCGGTGTTGATAAGGCGCAGGTATGTCGTGTAGCCCACCTGGCCGGCATTCATCTTGGTTCCCCACACGTTGGAGTCCTGGGTGATCGCTTCGGGGTCGAGCAAACCTTCGCTGTAGCACAGGTTCAGCCATTCGCAGGCATCACGGAATCCGGGCAGGTAACCCGGGAACTGCACCTTGTTATTGTCGTCGATGCATGCATAAACAAAACGGTTGAGCGGTACACCAAAGTTGGCAAAGTGGGTATAGACGCCCTGCGTCTGATGGATCAGATCGGCAGCTGAGAAGGGGATTTCGTCCTTCTGTCCGTTGCCGTTGGGATCCTTGTCACGGAAGGCGCGAAGTACCTCTGTCAATTCATCAATGGTCTTGGGCACTTCCAGACCCAGCTTATCCAGCCATGCCTTGTTGATGAAGTGATTGCCGTCGTGGTTGACGTTTTGGGCCGTCAAGTTGCCAATCCAATACGTCTTGCCATCGGACGCGGGAATTGAGGCATTGGCATTGTTCAATTGCAGGCGGCTGTAGTAATTGGGCATGTACTCTTCCAGGTAGTCATCCAGCGGGGCCAGGATGCCCTGCGTAACGCCATATTCCTCAATGCTGTCGATTTCGCCGCGGATGATGACATCCGGCCAGTCCCCGGAAGCAAACATCAGGTTCAGCTTCGTTTTCCAGTCGGCATCCTTGACAACTTCCCATTCCACCTTGATATTTGTCTTCTTTTCCAATTCTTTGTAGAACCACATGTTCTCAAAGTCCACCTGCTGGTTTTCCAGCGCGTACTGGAACACGCGGATGGTAATGGGCTCCTCGACGATGGGGTACTCGGCCAGGGCGACGCCCAGGTTCGAAAGCAGCAAGAGGGCGACCAGCAGGGATGAGATCAATTTCTTCATAGTTTCCTCCCCTTTTCTTGATGTAGTTGCTATTTCCACCATCCGTAGATGGCAAGAGCCGCCGAATTACCCCTTCAGGGAACCGATCATAATCCCTTTGACGAAATATTTTTGCATAAAAATATACAAGATAACCGCCGGAACGGTCGAAACAACAATGCAGCAGTATTTGGCTACCTCCGCCTGGCGTATAACCTCCGTCATGCCCTTCATGTTGTCCGCATAAGCGCTGAAGAAGGCGTCGCTGGATGTGCGGGTCTGAAGCGTCGCCAGAATTTCCCTCAGGATTGTCTGCAGCGGCAGCTTCGCGCGGTCACGGATATAAACCAGTGCCGTAAAGTAATCGTTCCAGCGTGCGACCCCGTAATATACGCACAGCACCGCGACAATTGTTCCCGAAAGCGGCAGCACAACCCGTACAAAATACGTCAGGTGATTCGCGCCGTCGATCACCGCAGCCTCATATAGTTCATTGGGTACGGTGGTATGAATGTACGTCCGCGCCACCATCAGGTTCCAAACGGACACGCAGTTGATCAGGATCATAACCGCGCGGGTGTTGTACAGCCCAAATGTCCGCATCATCAAAAATGTCGGCACCAGGCCGCCGGTAAAAAACATGGTGAATACAAAAAAGAAGTTAAAGAACTTTTTGCCCATAAATTTGCGGGTCAACGAATATGCGGCCATCAAAGTGACAATTACGCTCAATGAAGACCCGCCTACGGTGTAATAAATCGCGTTGAGATAAGAATTCCAAAGCTCCTTATGCTGAAATACCGCCTGATAACCGATCATGGAAAAGTCCACCGGGAAAAGCAGCACCCTGCCCTCCACCACTGCATCCGGGTCTGATACGGACGCTATGAGGATAAGCCACAAAGGATATAGAACAATAATCAGAAGCACAGCAAAAAAGGCCGTGTTGATCGCGTCAAAAATCCGATCACTCCGTGTCTTTTGGATTTTCACCGGCCTTACAGCAACATCTGATTTCAGCATACACTTCTCTCCTCTCAAAACAGGCTTGTTTCGCCAATGCGCTTGGAAACCCAGTTAACGGAGAGAATCATGGCAAAGTTGATGATGTTGACAAACAGGCCGATTGCCGCCGTATAAGAGAATTGCGCCTTGCTCAGCCCCATTTCGTATACATACACGCCAATGATATCCGAGGTGGCCATGTTGCCCGGCGTCTGCATCAGAAGGGCCTTGTCGGTGTTGCTGCCAAGCAGGCTGCCGCAATTGAGAATGAGCATCATCACCGCGATTGGCATGAGAAACGGGATGTCGACATGCCATATCTTCTGCCGCTTCGTCGCGCCGTCGATGGTTGCAGCCTCATAGATTTCCGGATCAATGCTCGTCAGCGTGGCGATATACAAAATCGTGTTCCACCCGGCGTGCTGCCAGATATCCGAGCCAATAAAAAGCGTGCGAAACCAGCCTGGCTCAATCATAAAGAAGGTGGCCTTGCCGCCAAGGGATTCGATCAGTTTATTGATGATGCCGCTGGTCGGAGAAAGGAAGAGATAAAGTATGCCCGCCATGACAGCCGTTGAAATAAAATGCGGCACATAAATGGCCGTCTGGGTAAACTTCTTCATGCGGGGCCGCTCAACCTGATTGAGCAGGATGGCCAGTATGATCGGAATGGGAAATCCCCAAAGCAATCCATAAAAATTGAGAAGGAATGTATTGGACAGCAGCCTTCCGAAATAATATGCGCCAAAAAAATCCTTGAAGTTTTTTAGCCCCACCCATTTGCTGCCGGTAATGCCGAATGCAAACTTGTAATCCCGAAATGCGATCTGCACCCCATACATCGGCAGATAGCAATAGACAAAGAAATAGATAACCGCAGGGAGCAGCAGCAAATAAATCTGCCAGTCGTTCCGCATGCGGCGTCCAATCCTCTTCCAGAATGGAATGCTAAGGAGTCCACGGGATGGAACCTTTTTTGCAGTTATCACATACATTCCGTCCTTTCATGACGGCATCTATTGAACCCATTCTATCATAGTTCTACTGAACTAGAAATAAGTGAAATTTTTGCCTATATCGCACAATAGTACTTTCTGCTATATAAATAGCAGAGGGAGGCGTTGCATAATGAATCCTATCCAGACAGGCGTCACATTCCAAACCGATGACACGTTGCTGCAAAAATTGTTCGACTCGGCCGAAGCCAAGCTTACAGGCAACCTGAAAGATTTCGGCGGCCGGCAGGTACTGATCGAAGGAGGCGGCTACCACAAAATATGGCTGGAAACCCAGCCCATGGGCGGCGAAATGTATGCCAAACGCAGCATGGAGGCCGCGCTCAACAACCAGCTTTTGTTTATGGAAAACCAGCGGGATGACGGCCGCATGCCCGGCAGCATCATGGAAGAAAACGGCCGGGTTGTACCGCAGTTCAACAAATTTCAGGGGTTTTGCTTCCCGGCACCCGCCCTGAACATGTACTATTGGCTGGGGCAGGACCGGGCATATCTTCATATGCTGCAAAACGCATTGGAAAAGTTCGATTCCTACCTGTGGCGCGTTCGGGATTCGGATGGGGATGGCTGCCTGGAGTCATGGTGCGTCTGCGATACCGGTGAGGACAACGCAAGGCGCTATGGGGACGCTCCTTTCTGGTGGGAGGCCGAGACCCCTCCTATGCAGAGCAGCATCGTCCCAATGGCATCCATGGACGTTATGAGCTTCTCCTTTTCAGCCAGGGACACGCTGGCGAAAATTTCGACGATCACAGCCGATGGCAAAACCCCATACTGGCGGAAGGCCGCCGAGGATGTGAAGCAGAAAATTCATGCCTATTTGTGGTCTGATGATGCCGGAGCCTGCTTTGACCGGGATAAAACCGGCCGGCGGATGGACACGCTGACCCACAACAACCTGCGCTGCATGTATTGGGGATCCTTCTCCCAGGATATGGCACGAAGATTTGTTTCCGGCCATCTGCTGAATCCCGAAGCCTTCTGGACCCCCATGCCGCTGCCTTCCGTAGCCGCAAACGACCCGCTGTTTCAGAACAATCCCGGTAACGACTGGAGCGGCCAGCCGCAGGGGCTAACCTACCAGCGCGCATTAAGGGCTTTGGAAAACTACGGATACCAGAAGTTGATTACCGTACTGGCACATAAGCTGTTTCATGCCATAGGGGAGGATTGTATCTTTACCCAGCAGTTTGACACCTTCTCATGCAAGCGGTCCGGCGGCCTGGACGGCTATGGGCCTACGATGCTGGCCGTGCTGGAATATATCTCCCGTCTGTACGGCACTCATTTGGAAGGTGAAGAAATATGGTGGGGCATTGCCGGCGGCAGGGATTGTGTTTACACGCAGCTTTGGGGTGACTCAGTCTTTCAGCTTCAATGCGACGGTCATCATGCCACCGCCATGGTTAATGGAAAGCCCGTATTTACTTCGGAGTCCGGCTGCCGGGTGGTTACCGATTATCACGGAAATACCATCCGTACGATCGCCATTTAGGGGAGGGATGAATATGCTGCTGCGTGAAAATATCCACATGCGTGACCCTTTTGTTTTTGTGGAAGACGGCAAGTGCTATTTATACGGCACGACCGATCCCGACTGCTGGCACGGCGAGGCAAACGGCTTTGATGCCTTCGTCGGCAAGGATCTGGAGCATTTTTTTCCGGGCCGCCGCATTTTTTCACCACATGCTTCCTTTTGGGGCACACAAAATTTCTGGGCGCCCGAACTGCACAAGTACCGGGATTCTTATTATCTGTTCGCTTCATTTAAAGCACCGGGCCGCCGCCGGGCCACAAGCATCCTGCGGGGGGATAACCCGCTGGGGCCGTTTTCCTCATGGGGCGCGCAAACCGCAACGCCTACAGAATGGGAGTGCCTGGATGGCACACTCTATGTGGATGGGGATCAAAAGCCATGGATCGTCTTTTGCCATGAATGGGTGCAGAAAGGCGGGGGCACCGTCTGTGCGCAGCGGCTGAAGGAAGACTTGACAAAGTGTGAAGGCGAGCCGCACACCCTCTTTTCCGCCCGGGAGGCATCATGGACAAAGCTGGTGCACCATTCCAGCGGCATCGAAGGCCACGTAACAGACGGGCCATTCCTACATAAGCCCGCCGGCGGCAAGCTATGGATGCTGTGGTCCAGCCTATCCTTGTCAGGCTACGCCATCGGCCTGGCCATCAGCGAAAGCGGCAGCATACTGGGGCCATGGCATCAAAAGGCGGAACCGCTGTTTTGCGGTGACGGAGGCCACGGCATGGTTTTTCGCGGATTGGACGGTGTATTGCGCCTTTCCATACATACACCAAATAGCACGCCATACGAAAGGCCTGTTTTTTTGCCTGTTCAGGAGACGGAAAGCGGCTTTGTGCTTTTATAAGGGAGGGTTCTATCATGCAATGGATTCATGTGCGTTTGGATGGCCCCGGAGGTGTTGCTCTTTCCAAGCCGCAGCTGGAATCGGTTTATGCAAGCGGCCTGGATTTTGAACCGGATGAGCGAAGACAGCGCATTTTGCCGGACGGAACAGTAGAGCTTTGCGTAACAGCCATGCCCTATATGGTTCACGCAAAAATCAACCTGCCGCTGTACGGCAGCATCTGGGTTATGGCTGATAATCTGGGCGAAGGGTATACGGGTGATTTTGTCGACTTTGTCACAGAGGCGATCCGAACCTATCTGCGTGAGGCCAAAATATTCAGTGAGGGCCTCACTCTCTCGCCTACGGCGCAGGGGCATCTTCAGGCGGCCGAGGAGTTCGCCCATCTGGCCAACCGGGGCAGCAGCACAGCGGAAAACAGGCTCTATGCCTTGAGCCATGCCATTTATGCCGC
>JAEVYX010000002.1 GCA_023392515.1 Bacillota bacterium
ATGATATGCGGGTTCATCATTAGCAGGCTGAACATCATCCGGAATGATAACCGCGGGGTGCTGGTGCGGCTGCTGATGGATGTGGCCATGCCCATGATGGTGCTCAACTCCTTCAACAAACCCACCACCTGGGAGGAGATTCTCTCTTCCCTGTGGGTGATTGCCTTCGCCCTCATGGGCTGTGTAGTGACGGGCGTGATCGGCATGCTTTTGTGGAAAAAGCAGCCCGAAAACAAGCGCAAGGTGCTGATGTATGCCAGCATGTTCAGCAACGCGGGCAACGCGGGCCTGCCCATCATCAACCTGGTGTTCGGCCCCACGGGTGTGTTTTATGCCAGCATGTACCTGATTCCGCCCCGCATTCTGCAATGGACTGTGGGCCTGGGGTTCTTTGTCAAGCCGGAAAAAGGCGGCTGGGTCAAAAACGTGCTGCTCAACCCCATGGTGGTGGTGATCTATATCGGTGTGATCCTGATGGCCACAGGCTTTACGATCCCTGGCGTGTTCGGCACCGCCATCGGCAACCTGGGCGGTATGACAGGCCCGCTGTCGATGATCCTGATTGGCGCCACCCTGACCCATATGGATTGGAAAATGCTGCTGGACAAAACCGTGCTACTCACCAGCTTTTTCCGCCTGATCGCTTTTCCTCTGCTGTTTGCGGTCATTCTGAAGCTGATCCATGCCGATGAAGTGGCCATGAACATCTGCGTCATCCTGTTGGCCATGCCGGTGGCTTCCAACACGGCGGCCATGGCCGAACGCTACGGCGGCGATTACGTGTTCGCCTCGGCTTGCGTCAGCGTATCCACATTGCTCAGCGTGGTCACGGTACCTGTGATCACCTGGCTGATCCAGTTGATCTGATTACTTAAAATATAAGGGAGGAATTCACTATGAAAATCGCATTTATCGGTCTGGGCATTATGGGCAAACCCATGGCAATCAACCTGTTGAAAGCCGGCCACGAGCTGCGGGTATACGACTGCAATCAGGCAACCATCGAGGAACTGACGGCTGCGGGCGCCGCTGCGTGCAGCTGCTCTGCGGAAACCGTGGAGGGCGTGGACGCCGTCATCACCATGCTGCCCAACAGCCCTCATGTCAGGTCCGTCATGCTGGAGGACGACAGGCTGGCGGAGAAGATGCCCAAGACGGCCACCTTCATTGATTGCTCCTCCATCAATCCCGTGGCCAGCCGCGAAATCGCTGCCAAGCTGGCTGAATACGGCATCGATATGCTGGATGCCCCTGTGTCCGGCGGCCAGCCCAAGGCCATTGACGGCACGCTTTCCTTCATGGTGGGCGGCAAGCAGGAAACCTTTGACCGGTTCAGGGATGTGCTCTCCGCCATGGGCTCCAGCGTGGTACTGTGCGGAAATGTAGGTGCGGGCAATGTGACCAAGCTGTGCAATCAGACCATCGTGGCCGTGAACATCGCGGCATTGGCCGAAGCCATGCAGATGGGTCAGATGTGCGGTGTGGAACCCCAGAAGATTTTTGAAGCCATCCGCGGCGGCCTGGCGGGCTCTACTGTGATGAATGCCAAGGCACCCATGATGATGGATCAGAACTTCCAGCCCGGCTTCCGTATCGACTTGCATATCAAGGATCTGAACAACGTGGTGGACGCCGCCAAGGCAGTGGACGCGCCTATCCCGCTGACCCAGAGCGTGCTGGAAATGATGAAGATTCTGCATCATGACGGCAATGACAGCTGCGATCACAGCGCGCTGCTCAAGTACTATCAAAAGCTGACCGGCGAAGTGCTGCATCATTGAGATTTTGAATTACAGGGCGGAGCCTGCGGGCTTCGCCCTGCATGAAAAAACAGGAGAAAACTCAAGTATCCTAACGTGGACGATGTGGTGGCCATCAACCATGCCTATAGCTGCGGCGTGGCCATCAATGCGTCCGAAGCCAAGGTACCCATCCGCGCACTGCGCAACCTGTGCCATCATACCAACTTCGGCGGACAGCTGATGCTGTCCCCCAATTACACGTACGACAAGGTGGCCGCGCCATCATTATGCTGCATTTGGCCGACTAGCGCTTTTCGTTATAATTCCTCACTTATCCGTTGCAAGACGCATATACGGCAGTATTTAGAATATCATGTATGATTCTCTAACAAATATTCATCTGGAAGACAAAAGGGAAAATGTAATGTTAAGAAGAGGAGAGCACCAACATAAAAATATTGGTTACACCGAAGATCAGGTTAAGTACCTGCTGAAAAAGTAACAAGGCATAGAAACCCAGGCACCCTGCTGAAACAAGGTGCCTGGGTTTTTGTATCCTTTTATAGCGCAGCGGGATACTGCCTTTTTTTGCATGATAATACCCCGCAATTTGATTCAAAAAGGCGGAAAAAAATCACCCATCGGAATGGTGGAATGAAAAAAGCTTAGTCCTTTTTCTTTTGGAGCGCACCAAGGAAATCCTTGTAAATCCCGGGAGTGGAATCGGGAATCAGTGCTGCGCCAACAGCTTTTTCGTAGAATTCCTGTGGCCCGACCCCGCCTATGATGGCGTATACATACCCTTCTTCCCGCATGGCACGAAGGGAACGAATGAGGAGAGCTTTGCCGATCCCCTTGCCCTGTTCGCTGTCCAACACCCTGGTGGGGCCAAAAAAGTCAGGGGCTGTCGCGTTGTAACAAGCGTAGCCGAGCATATCACCGCCCCGGGTTGCTACAAAGCAGGATATGGGGGTATGAGCAAAGCACACGTCACATTCGCCTGCGGCACTGAGAGTGGAATGTTCCCGCACCCATTCCATGATCCGAAATTTGTCCGGGGCCATGGCACGGCGGATTTGAATCCCCGCTGCCTCCAACTTATTCAATAAGGCCGTCTCATCCGGCAGGGGCAGCAAATGAACCAACATATCAGGCATGGCGGTTTCCTCCTTTACCATTTGCACTACTTTTTAAGATGTGACGAATGGCAGCACTTTCACAGCTTTATTGGAAGTTTGCCAACCGCTTTTCTTTGCCCCGACAATACCTTGAAAACAGCGGCCAGACTTGATTTGTCGTAGGAATAAGCTGCAAGGGCATAGACGTTTTTTGAAATATGGACAAGATCATATGTGTTGCGCAGCGCTGTGCAGATGGTGGGAATGCCCGTCTCGGAAAGCGCTTGCACAAGTGCCATCTGCCCCTGCTTGAGATGCCCGTTATAGGTGCCTATCACCAAACAGGTATGGCCCTTGGTAGCTTCCACCGCGGATGCGATTTCCGCCGCATCCGGGTCGATGGAGGTTATTCGGCAATCTCCGCCCAACTGTTCTTGCAGATATAAGGGGAAGCATATGCTCCTGTCCTCCGGATTGGAAACCAAGGTTGGGCGGAAAGGGTAGCAGCCCAGGAACAGGGGAGACGCCCCCAAGGCAGGTCGCCCGCCTTGCGGTACCTGTACTTCAGTTATTGCTTCATCCATCATGCGCCCCACCGCGTCCCGGTGTTCCTTGCAGCCTACCAAGGAAAGCGGCGGGAGGGGCCTATCAGCATACTTTTGTTTGTATGCAAGAATTTTTTGTACGGAAGCATCCATTTCCTCCGCATCCAATTCTCCGTTATCCAACGCTTCCAGCATGGCCCTGGCAGATTGCGAAGCCAAATCCCGGCTGTGAGAAATAAAAATCAAATCAACGCCGGCCTTTGCCGCTGCCAAGGAACCTTGCACGGTGCCATAAAACCCTTGGATGGCATTCATCATCATGCAGTCGCTAAGAACAAGGCCCTGAAAGCCCATCTTCTCTTTAAGCAAGCCGGTAATGATTGGCCGCGACATCGTAGCCGGCACTTTTTCCTTCTCCAATTGGGGAAACAAAATATGAGAGGTCATGATGGCGGGTACGCCTGCATGGATAGCAGCCATAAAGCTTTTCAACTCGCATTCCGCCAGTTCCTCCAGGGATTTGTCTACGATAGGCAGGCTCAAATGCGAGTCCACCGCAGTATCCCCATGGCCAGGAAAATGCTTGGCTGAACACAAAACGCCTCCATCCAGCAGCCCTGTTATCATCTGTACGCCATATTCGCTCACCGTTTCAGGGGTATCCCCATAGCTTCTTACACCGATGACAGGATTGTTGGAATTGGAGTTGATATCCATAACAGGGGCTAGGTTAAAGTTTATTCCCAGGGCCGCAAGCTCTGTAGCTGTAATGCGCCCTGCCTCATAAGCATTGCGAACATTCCCTGTAGCCGAAATGGCCATAGCACTTGGCACTACGGCAGCGTCATCCCCTAAGCGGGATACCACGCCACCCTCCTGATCAATGGTGATAAAAGCCGGATATCCCGTTTCCGTCCGAATCAATTTCTGGATTTCTTGGCATAACTGCCTAAGCTGTTGGTTGTCAACAATGTTTTCTTTAAAAAGAATCACATTGCCGATTTTATATTCCTTAACCAACTGTACGAAATCCTCACTGATTTCAGCAGAGGGAAAACCTACCGCAAATCTCTGCCCAACCTTTTGCTTTGCTGTCAAATTCCACATGATACTGCTCCTTATTCATATAAATGGTATTTGGCCGAACACGTTTTAAATTTCTCGCTGTCCTTTATAAACCCTTGAAGGATTTTTTTCTTATCCGCATCAGGACTTATGAAATCTGCACATCCAGCTAAAAGCGTGATAAAGGGCCTGGTTTCTTCCTTATAGGGCGGCAGGAAAGCGAACTCCTTTTCATACATCTCCCGTATGGTAAATAACAATTCCACACCTGTTTCTACTGCCCTGTAGGAGGAACGGTTTGTGAGGTGCAAATGCACGCCGCCGCAAGCTGTTCCTGCATGCTTGGAAGCTGTGGGCGTAAACCATGCCGGAGTAAAAATTACGCCAGGCAAATGTTTCAAGTTCATCGCTTGCGCTAAACGCTCCCCGTGAATATATGGTGCGCCTATAAGTTCGAAGGGGCATGAAGTGCCCCGGCCTTCAGAAACATTGGTTCCCTCAATTAAGCAGGTTCCTGGATAGAATAGAGCGCTGTCAAACCGGGGAATGCCCAAACTGGGCATCATCCACAGGTTGCCTGTGTCTGAAAACAACTCCTGCCGCTTCCATCCCTCCACCGGCAGAACGGTAAGGCGGCAGCCGATTTTCATCTCCGCATTGGCCATGAGGGCGAATTCTCCTGCCGTCAGCCCATAGCGGATGGGCATGGGATATCCCCCTACGAAACTCATATACTCCTCTTTGAGAATATTCCCTTCCACGATAGTCCCGCCCAATGGATTCGGACGGTCCAACAAGATCAATTCTTTTTTGTAATTGGCACAATCTTGAAGGGTATAGAAAAGGCTGGTTACAAAAGTGTAAAACCGTGTTCCCAGGTCCTGAATGTCATAAATCACGGCATCTACACCCTGCAGCATTTCTTCCGTAAATCTTTTTGATTCCTTCCGATACAGGCTGAATACAGGCAATCCCGTTTCTGCGTCCTGATTGGAATCCACCGGCATGCCCGCATCCCGGTTTCCACGCACGCCATGCTCAGGCCCAAATAGGGCACAAAGGCCAAAGGCCTCATGAAGGACGGATATGGATGATTCCAACTGGCTGTTTGCCCCGGATACAGAGGTCAAAAGCCCCAGCCTCTTGCCGCGGAAAATTTCCGGCTTGCCTGGCGCCAGGTCTATCCCATACCGCACCATGGAATTCACGCCCTTCAATATGAAAAAAGATATTTGAATAACCTTACGCAGGATTGGCCGTTAGCTTTTCTTATCCCTTTACAGAACCAACCAATAAGCCCTTTACAAAATACCGCTGCAAGAAAGGATAAAGGATAATAATCGGCAGCGTGGAAGTGATGATGACGGCGGATTTGATAGAAATGGCAATGGTGGCCTTATCCGCTGATCCTGCTGCATCTCCCAGCATGGAAGTGCCATTGACGATGTTCCGCAGGAACAGCATTACAGGGAATTGACTGGTATTTAAGTAAATCAGACCATTGAACCAATCATTCCAAAAGAATACGGCTGTATACAAACCTACCGTTGAAAGCGCAGCCATGGATAGTGGCAGAACAATTTTGTACAGGATACCGAAGTAGCCCAAACCGTCAATTAGCGCTGCCTCTTCGATTTCCAGCGGAATTGTCTTAAAAAAATTGATTAAGATAATCAAGTTGAATTGATTGACGGCAAACGGAAGCAGCATTGCCCATACCGTGCCCGTCAGGCGAAGGTTTGACACCAATAAATAGTTGGGGATCAGTCCGCCGGAGAAGAACATTGAGACAATGACCATCTTCATAAAGAATTTCTGGCCCCGCAGAAAGGCTTTCGATAGGGGATATGCAAACAAGGTTGTCATGCCAATGGCGACAGCCGTTCCAAAGACAGTATAGAAAATGGTATTTCCATATGCCCTAAAAAAGTTTGGATATGTAAAAATCTGAGTATAGGCTTCAAAGTTGATTCCCACGGGCCAGAGAAACACCTTGCTGTTAATGATAGCCTTCGGATCGGATAAAGAGAGGGCAAACATATAGATAAAGGGCACCAGGCAAGTCAAAATGACCAATACCATGATCAAGTTGATTATTGTATTCATGAGGGTGCTGCTTACGGAATGTTTATCCTTTTTCACTTGCGCACCTCCTCAATAAATGCTGTCACCGGTAAACTTGCGGCTCATGGCATTGGAGCTGGTTACGAGAATAACACCGACAATCCCGCTAAACAAACCGATAGCGGTAGCATAAGAATAGTTTTGGTTGGCTAGGCCGACACGATAAACAAGTGTATCAATGATATCGCTCACCGAGGAATTAGAAGGGGTATACATCAGAAGAACCTTTTCAAACCCGAGGCTTAGCAGCCTTCCGACGTTCAAAATGAACATAACCATTATCGTAGGAAGAATGGAAGGAATGGTCACGTAGCAAATCTGCTGGAAACGGGTAGCCCCATCTATGGTTGCGGCTTCAAACAAATCGCTGCTGATACCTGTAATGGCAGCCAGGTAAATGATCGCAGTCCATCCCGTAAATTGCCAGGTGTCGGTGAGTACATATATAAAGCGGAAATATTCCGGTTCATTCATAAAGTAACGGGGTTTCAAACCAAGCACATTTTTTAAAAATAGATTAACCACCCCGCTGCTGGGGGATAGCATTTCAGTGATTATGGCAATAACCACTACCGTGGATATAAAACGGGGCATATACGAAACAGTCTGCACCAATTTTTTAAAGCGCTCGTTTCGCACTTCGTTGAGCATAACAGCAAATAGGATAGGGATGGGGAAGTTTACAGCCAGATTAATCAACGATAAGGTGATAGTATTTTGAAAGGCCTGCCAGAATGAAGAGTCCTTCATAAACATGCCAAAATATCGCAAGCCTACCCACTCCGTGCCGTATGGACCCATGGCAGGGCGGTAACGGCGGAAGGCAAGAACGTTGCCAAACATGGGTACATATTTAAAGAGGACGAAGTATATTACCGGCAGGAGCAGCATGGCGTATAGCTGCCAGTATTTTTTGATGTGCCGCTTCATGGGCTCCTTTTGCTGCCGCATAGCCAGCTGGTCGGTTTTGCGTGCCTTCATCCGGCATTGCCTCCCTTTTCTATTCGAAAAAATAGCAAAGGCCGCACCATGCTTTCATCCATGATGCGGCCCGCTTTCAAGATCGTTTCAAGTCTAATCCTGTTTGGGGCAACGGGCACGCCGCCTTGAAGCAGGGGGTATTTTCTTATTATTTATTTGGGCATGTTGTCGTTGTAAAGCTTACAGAAGTCTTCAATTCGCAGGTTCTTCATTTCCGTTACATATGCATCCCAATCGGTTTCCACGGATTTTTTGCCGGTAAGGAAAGCATCTGTCCAAACTTCAAAAGCATCGAATAGGGGTGTCTGGAGCAGCCCGGCTTCTTCCGCTGTAAAGTCATCGAATAGCGGAGCGGGCGGAATGGGCTGAATCACATTGCCCATGGCAGCCACGGCTGCATTGATCTTGGAGTAGTTTTCATCGTACTTGGTCATTTCCCGGGCGTTATACCATACCATTTGGGTTACGTCAGAACCGCAGCCGTATTTAACCTGCAGGGTTTTGTATACACCATTGGGAGAGTTGACCAGTTCATCTGCATAGGTAATCACGCCGTTTTCTTCTTTGTAGGTCACGCCTTCCACACCCAAGCACCATATTTTTGCAGCTTCCTCAGAGAAGAAAGCAGCATCAATGGCGCGGACAACCTGCTCGAAATCAGCACGCTTTGAAGTAGCAATAGGGAACATAATGCCGGAGCCTGTTGAGCTTTTGGGCTGATGGTGTGCACCGGCCGGTCCCTTCAAAGAAGGATACATCTGCAGGCTGAAGCCCACGATTTCAGAAGATCCTTTTACGCCGCCGATCTGGTCGTAATAGGCAAAGGATGCCATGGAAGCACCGGTTGCAAGCTTCTGGGACCAGATTTCGCTGCTGATGGGGTCAGCCATTTCGGGATCCAGCAGTCCTTCAGCATAGAGCTTGCTAAAGAAGGTTATATACTCTTTGTAGCCTTCACTGATTGCGCCTTCGAAGTAAGTCTTGTTTTCATAGTCCCAGCTCAAAGTATTGCTGCCGGAAGCACCATTCTTGCCCAGGCTGATGCCAAAGGAAGGCATTGTCATGCGGTATAGCACGCGGGGGCCCGCCAAAATGGTCAGGGGGTAGGAATCGGGATACTGTTCCTTGTAAGCCTTCAAGATGACATACAGATCATCAAAGGTCTTGGGTGCTTCAAGGCCATTGGCGGCCAGGAAATCATCCCTCAGGATAAGACCGCCGTCATAGAAAGGAATATCGGTTAAGGAGGGCATGTAATAGCGCTTGCCATCGCCCAAATTTAGCGCATTCACGCTATCCTGCAGGCTGAACTCTTCTATCCGGGCATTGAAATTCGGCGTCCAGTCGCTGTAGTCACTGATCGGAACCAACGCGCCATTCAAAGCCAAAGAGGCATTTTCTCCCTTGGTGGTCTGATACAAGATTACGTCAGGAACATTGGTGCCGGTGTTCAGCGCCAAAGAAACCTTGGTTGCATAATCTGCGATGGGAATCACTTCAAATTGAAAATCTACATTAAACTTCTTTTCAATCTCCTGCACAGCCAGCCAATCTTCCTGGAAAGGCAATGTCGCATTGTCCGAGTAATACAGAGAGATCTTTACGGGTGCTTCTGCTGCTGCGAGAGCGTTTACGTTCATGAAGCTCATCATCAACAACATTGTTAGGGCAAGTGCCAGTAATTTTTTCATGGTCGGCCTCCTTAAAGAAAGTTATTCTCTGATGCGGGCATGAAGCAATGATTCGAGTCTAAGCTATTCATTTTTCGACATCGAGGGCCACTGTTTCATTATATAGTATGTTAACATTATTTTACATTATTGTCAACATAAAAGCGCTACAAATTTTATATTCATTGCCCAAATTACTTCCTGTGTGAATAGCAAATTATAGGGTTGAACATGAATAATTAAGATCACGAGCGCAGCCGATTACAGCCAAATACAAAATTATACTGCGTTGCGTGGGTCCTGGCTTTTTTGCTTTGGAGCCTGAGGGTTTATATACTCGATCTCCAATTTATCAAAGGAGATGGATTCTAAAAAGTGTTCCTGGGTAAAACGGGTCTGATTAAAATCATCCCACTCCTTCTGGTTTTTGTTAAGCCAAAGCGGCCGTGGCAGGTCCAGTTGATGACAAGCCTCCAAAAGTGGCTCCAGGGGCTCGCTATGGACGCAAGGAATAGTGGATTGTTTCAGAATGCGGTGGCCTTTCACCATACGCACCCACATCATGGTCTGCATCAATATAACTCCTTTTTTAGGTGGGATACACTCATTATGTCTCTTCATCAGAAAAAGCGCAAGGGTTTTCCGCATATTGTCCCTATACACCCGGTATGTTACAATATCGGAAAAGTATACCCTATCGAGCGGAGGGAAATATATGCCTGATAAAAACCTAATGGAGCAAAAGCACATTGCATTATCAATAGATCAACCCCAAAAACTAAGCCAGGTAGCCCGGGCCCTGGCAACTACTGTGCGTTTAGGGATTCTAAAAACCCTCAGCAAGCAAAGCATGCATGTAAACGAGATTGCCCAGGTGCTGGATTTGCCGGTCTCCACCGTGGCACTGAATGTGAACGTGCTGGAACAAGCAGGGCTGATAACTGCGGAACTGCTGCCGGGTACAAGAGGCGCGATGAAATTATGTTCCCGATGTGTGGATAGCTTGAGTATCGGCCTGAAACCGCCGGAAAAAAACCGGTGCAGCGAAGTCACCATGTCCATGCCCATTGGCTGTTATAGCGATTGTCAGGTAAAAAAGACCTGCGGCATTGTAAGCGAACACGGGTATATCGGTGTGGAAGATGATCCCCGTTCCTTTTATCAGCCGGACCGGTTTGCAGCCCAGCACTTGTGGTTTCGGGCGGGGTATTTGGAATATCGTTTTTCCAGCGCAGCCATTCCCGATTCCGGCATCGTGTCCCTTGAATGCTCTTTTGAAGCCTGCAGTGAAGCACCTTATTATCGCAACGATTGGCCCAGCGATATCACTTTCTGGGTCAATGGGGTGGAGATTGGTACTTGGCGCAGCCCCGGGGATTTAGGTGGCCGCCGGGGTCAATTCAACCCTTCCTGGTGGCTGGATACAGCCACACAGTATGGTCATTTAAAGACGTGGAGAATTGATTCTAAAGGTTCCTGGTTGGATAATCTGCCTCTTTCAAACGTTATAATTAGCGATCTGAAACTAGAGACGATGGATTTTATTGCTGTGCGCATCGGTATAAAGCCCGATGCGAAATACCCAGGCGGAATCAGTCTGTTCGGTGAGAAGTTTGGCGATTATCAGCAGAATATATTGTTAACGCTGGGCACTGCCCTTGATACCTAAACGTACACATAACATGTTTGCTAAACCTGGAATTTGCACATATCACTTCAAAAACAGTTTCAAGGGATGAATTCCCGTTTAAGTATAATCGTCAGCTTTTTGCTGCAGGGAGGAGCGGATAGTGACTTCTTGGATTTATCTATCTATTTGCATTGTTTCGGTTGGTGGATTTGCCCGGATTCGTTGGAGCAGGCAGCAGTGGACAATAGATTTTTGAGATAGTAATATGGTGCCATACATAATATGTAAATAATTTCCGGTTAGACAATTGTATGATTCGACATTATTTTCTGTACAGGCTGCATATGGTCTTAATCTTTGTAAATTTGAGGCGATGTATATAATGAAGCATTTTTGCATTCTTTATAAAAGCGCCATTCTTGCTCCACTTGTTAAACAAACAACTCATACATGGCATATTTGATTTGAATGCAAAAGAAAAAACTACGGGGAGGTAATTGAATAATGACGAGACATCTTAAGCTAGGCACGCGGGTTATGATCATGATGATCGTGTGTGTGGTGGTATTGGTTGCAGCGATTTTATTTACGGTCATAATTGAAGTAAACAAAACAAACCGCAGCTCCAGCGTTGATCATGCACAAAGCAGTGCGCTTCTGCTAAAAGATAAGATAGAGGAATATC
Source organism: Bacillota bacterium (assembly GCA_023392515.1). Taxonomy (GTDB): domain Bacteria; phylum Bacillota; class Clostridia; order Christensenellales; family Aristaeellaceae; genus JAEVYX01. The sequence continues at coordinate 11,561 of JAEVYX010000002.1, forward strand.
AAGAAAGATCTCTTCAGTTTGCGCAGGTTGCAGCTGCCGATGCAGCGCTAATCCAGGCAGCGTCGGTGCCGGACCAGGTGGCCGTGGAACAGGTACTGGCATCATTAAAAAATAATTCAAATGCTGATTTTGTCATTATAACAGACGCCAGGGGTGAGGTTCTTTACAGCACCAATCAGCAAGGTTCATTTTCTGATGCTTTTTCAGGTCATCTTCAATCGGCTGTCGCAAAAAAAGATAGCTTTACCACCCTCGATTCGGCGATTACATCCCGTCTAAGCGCAGTTTCGGCAGTTCCCATGAAATTGGATGGCAATGTTTTGGGAACCGTCATTCTAGGCTTTGTGCTGGACAAAGAGCAGATTGTGGATGAAATTAAGGCAGTACAAAACGATGAAGTTACAATTTTTCTCGGCAATACCCGGATCAACACAACCATTATGCAAAATGGGAAGAGAGTCGTTGGTACAACCATTGATGCAAAGGTTGGAGAACGCATTCTTCGCAACGGTGAAAGCTTTTCCGGTGATCTTGTGATTGCAGGGGCACCGTATGTGACGTATTATATGCCGCTGAAAACCCCGCAGGGTGAAATTATCGGTGTGTTGTTTGCTGGAAAATCCCAGGCAGCCATTCAGGCGGTGGTCAGCAATTTGACGGCAATTTGTGTCGCGATCGCATTAGCCGGCGTCATTTTGCTCTCTCTGGTTGTGTACATATATACAAAGCGGGCTATCAGCTATCCACTTAATAATCTGATTGATCAATCAAAGCTTATCGCTGACGGTAACTTGAATGTGAAGGTAGATGTCCGCTCAAAGAATGAGATTGGGGATCTTTCAAATGCGTTCAAGCAAATGGCCGATCATTTGAATGAGGTTATCAGCAATATCAATACCGGTGCAGAGCAGGTTGCCGAGGGAGCAAGGCAGGTTTCCTACTCCAGCGAAGCGCTGGCCCAAGGCGCGACCCAGCAGGCAAGTGCCATAGAGCAATTTTCCTCCTCCATTGAACAGATCAGCGCGCAGACTACGCAAAATGAAAGCCATGCCAAATTGGCCAACGAGCTTTCAAAAGCCGCCAGAGACAAGGCAGAAGAGGGCAATAAGCAAATGGAATTGATGCTTACGGCCATGAACAATATTGAACGGGCTTCCGAAAGCATTGCAAAAATCACCAAGGCCATTGATGATATTGCGTTCCAAACCAATATTCTGGCGCTGAATGCCGCGGTGGAGGCTGCCAGGGCCGGTCAGAATGGCAAGGGCTTTGCGGTAGTGGCGGAGGAAGTGCGGAACCTGGCGGGCCGTTCAGCAGCGGCCGCGAAGGAGACCACATCCACCATTGAACAGTCAGTCAAGGAAGTAGCCAACGGCATTCGGATTGCAGACGATACTGCTGCAATGCTGCGTGCCATCGTAGAAGGCGTATCCCAATCGGCATCGCTGGTCAATGATATCGCTGAAGCTTCCAGCCAGCAGGTAACGGCTATCGCACAAATCAACCAGGGCATCGGCCAGATTACAAGCGTTATGCAATCCAACTCTGCCGCCTCCGAGGAAAATTCCTCCGCCAGCACTGAACTGTTGGGACAGGCTGAGTTTATGAAAAAGCAGGTTGCACAGTTTGTACTCCAATACGAAGGAAGGAAATAGACCGCATATCGGTTTGACAAAAGATAAAAATCAATCCCCCTGCACGAGGATGGCGTGCGGGAGGGGGATTGGTTTATCAAGTCTATGCTGGCTGTCAGGTTAGTATTTGAAGTTCCTTTGCCGTGTCCTCATAATCAAAAGTCAAAAAGCCCTTGATGGACAGGTTTACCTGATCTCCGACATTCATGTGCATATATGCATCCGCACCGGTTATCACGCGCAATGTTTGATTGCCGAGGGTTACGCGGCAATCGCATACATCACCCAAGTAGAACTTGCTTTTAAGCTTGCCAGTAAGCGAACTTTCGGAGCTGTCCACGAAGCGGACATTTTCAGGCCGCACACCAATCAGCACTTTGCCCCGGTGGTCGCCTTCATATTTCAGCCGCTGGTGTACACCCTCCAGGTCTACATATCCATCCTCTGCGCTGGCGGGCAGAAAATCAATTTTCCCGACAAAATCAGCCGCAAATGGGTTGACGGGGTTTTGATAGATTTGGGAAGGGGTTCCTATCTGTTGAATATATCCATTATTGATGAGAATAATGCGGTCGCTCATCGCCATGGCCTCCGTCTGGTCATGGGTGACATAGATTACGGTAATGCCCAGGTCGCTTTGGATTTCCTTGATTTCAAAGCGCATGCTTTCCCGCAGCTTTGCATCAAGGTTGGAAAGAGGCTCATCCAGCAGAAGAATTCTAGGTTCAGCCACCAATGCGCGGGCCAGCGCCACGCGCTGCTGCTGGCCGCCGGAAAGCTGGTTGGGATAGCGTGCGGCATACTGGTTTAGGTGGACAATGTCCAGCACGCGGTTCACCTTTTCCTGAATGGCGGACTTGTCTTTCTTTTTTATTTTCATCGGATATGCCACGTTTTCAAATACAGTCATGTGAGGCCATACGGCGTAACTTTGAAAAACCATGCCGATATCCCGCTTTTCAGGGGGGACAAACACTTTATCTGAACTTACAACCTGGTCACCAATGAATACGGTGCCGCTGGTAGGCTTTTCAAAGCCTGCGATAATACGCAGCATAGTCGTCTTGCCGCAACCGGATGGGCCTAGCAGTGTAATAAACTCGCCGTTTTCAAATTCCTGATTGAATTCTTTCAGCACCTGTACGCTGCCAAAGCTTTTGGTAACGTTTTGTATATTGACGCTTGACATGATATTACCCCTTTACCGCTAGATTGAAAACTTGCCTTTTGTAAGCCGGTTGAGCAAAAAGTTCAATAAGACAACAACCATCAAAATGCCAAAGGCCATGGCCGATGCCTGCTGTTGACTCGTGTAGGTCCAATAGGTGTGCAGTTGCACGCCGATCACTTCTGTGTTGGAAGAATACAGAAGGGTTGACATGGAAAGCTCGTAAAAGCAGGGGATAAACATCAAAAACCAGCCTGCAGCAATGGATGGCCAGATCAGGGGAAGTGTGATATTTTTCATGGTTGCAAGCCAGCTTGCGCCTGAAATTTGGGAGGATTCCTCCAGCGATACATGAATTTGCGACATGGCCGAAACAATTGTGCGCATACCCATCAACTGATATTTGATTAGGTAAGCGATGATCATAATATACATGGTGTTGTAAAGATTGATGCCAAACTTGCCGCGCATGGTCATAATCAGGCCAAGGGCTATGACGACGCTGGGGGTGCCGGAACCCAGGGTAATCAAGAAATTTGGGATTCTTTTTCCCCGGATGTGCGTCCGCTGAAGCAAGTATGCCATGACGCACGCTACGATGATGCCGATAGTGGCCGTAATGCTGGCAAACAGCAGGCTGTTTGTCATGCCCTTGATCAGTGCAGGACGGGTAAACACCTTTTCCCAGTGCTTCAAGGTGAAATTGCCCGCTTCAAAGATGTTTTTGCCCAGGTTGAGGGATACGGAAGTGCGGAATACCGTCCAGAATGGGAGGATGATGACAAGAAATGCAAAGAGACAGACGAACAGCGTAATGGGAATGCGCCATTTGCCTAGATCAACGATATTGGGACGGGTGGATTTGCCCGATACGGTGATATACTGGCGTTTGCCAATTACAAAATCGGAAAAATACAAGATGATAAGGGATAGAAACATCAGAAAAACAGCGAGAGAGGTTGCGTCCGTAAAGCCCTGCGCATTTCCGATAGACACATAGTCCACAATGCGCGTTGTGACGGTATGCACCTGTCCGGGGGCTCCGACAATGGACGGGATGCCATAGCAGGAGCCTGCTGCGATGAACACCATAAGCGCGCCAGAAATAATGCTGGGCAGCATCATCGGCAATGTGATGGTGCGAAGGGTTTTCAAAGGGGAAGCACCGGATATTTTAGAAGCCTCCTCCAGCGAGGGATCCATTTTCTCCATGGCCCGGGAGATGGTGATGAAAGCATAAGGGTAATAAAAAGTGGTCAGAACCCAAATCATGCCTCCCAGAGTATAGATATCAAAAGGCGTATTTTGAAGGCCCAGGAGATCCCGCAGGAATACGTTCAGCGTGCCTACCTTGGGGTTCAGGAGCCGCAACCAGGCCATGGCTCCTAAATATGGCGGAACCATATAGGTCAGGACGAACAAACTTCTAAAAAACTTTTTCCCGTACAAATTTGTTCTACCTACCAGCCATGCCAGGGGAAAGGCGATCAGCGTACCCAATACCATAGCTGAGCTTGCGGAAATCAATGTATTCTTAAGTGCTTTCCAGTTCAGCTCGAAGGAATAAATTCGTTTGATTGCTTCCAGCGAAACGGAACCCTCCAATACAAACGAGCGCCAAACCATGTATAAAAGCGGGAAAATTTGAAATACCGCCATGAATGCAACAATGGCGAAGATAAGAATCCATTTGGGATCCAGAAAAGCATGCTTTTTTTGCACCGGCAGTGGATTGACCACTGGTACAGTCTTCATGATAAAACACTCCTAATGTGGGAATGGGAGCAGATGCTGCTCCCATTCCCTGCAAATCGGATGAAATGATTACTTCTGTCCTTATTTGTTCGTAACGAATTCCTCGAACTTCGCCCGAATCTCGTCGCGCTGCTGATAACAGCGTACCCAGTCAACTCCCATGTCCGTTTTGATCAGGCCATCGGTATCAATCGAATCATAAGGGACCTTGGTCATGCCCTTGAGTACAGAGTGCATCCAGCCGCTTAATACAAATTCCTGGCCGCCTTCACCGAGCAGCCAGTCGGTAACGGCCTCGCAGGCGGCAGTGTTATGGTTCAGGCTCTTTTCACCCGCGACTGTCATAACGGTGGAAGGAATCAGGATGTTGCCGTCTTCCGGGTAGATGCAGGATATGGTGGATCCCTCTTCCTCACGCAGTTTCAGAACGGATTCTTCCAGAATCATCAGCAATTTGCATTCACCCGTTTGAAGCTTGCCAAGGGCGGTGGAGCCGGATTCGACCATGACTTCGTTTTTCCCCAGCGCCTCAAAATATTCATAGCCGTATTTGTCACTCAGGGCGGTGACTGCGGCCATGGTGGTACCAGAGGTTAGCGGGTTGCCCATGGAGATTTCACACTTGAGGCTTTCGTCAAATGCGAAATCATGGAAAGTCTTGGGCAGTTCTTCCGCCTTGTATAGATCGGGGTTATAAGCCAGCACCATGTTGCAAACACGGACAGGGTACCAGTAGCCTTCTTCATCGAAAGGGAAGCGCAGGTTGGCAGCGGCATCGGTTTTATATTGATGCAGCCAGCCGCCTTCTTTGAGCTCCAAAGAATAAGCGGGTTCGGCAACCAAGAGCAGGTCGCAGTCCAGCTTGCCGCTTTCCATTTCACCGGCCAGCTTGGTCTGCAGGCTTCCGGTGCCGCCATACAGATGATTCACGGTCAAGTTCGGGAATTCGACTTTTAAGCCTTCGATCAGCTTATCGATGACATCCTGGTAGATTGAGGTGTAGATCATGATTTCGCCGGTAATTGATTCATTTACCGCTTGTGCACTCACGGCTGCCGCTAGGAGCATAACGAAACAGAGTACCATTGCCACGAACTTTTTCATTTGTCTGCCTCCCGGTTATTTATTTTTACACGGGTTACGCCGCCCGTATAAAATCACCAAGATGACGCATTCTCTTTTATATATGTATATCATATCACAATGTTGCATGTCCTTCAACCATGAATAGCCATAATTTATACATTATGTAAAGTGATGTAATAGAATTATTATATTTGAAACAGAAAAGCAAAACGGAAAACACTTTGTATGATTTATGAGTTGCAGTTTGAACAGCATATAAAATGAAGCCGCCGGATGTGCGGCAGCCTCATTTTACATGCTTATCTGTAATTGTTTTTGAGATACTGGAAAATCTGCCTGGCGATGGGACTGGCAACCTCGCCGCCGCCGCCGCCGGCTTCTACCACTACACTGACGGCGTAGGGCAGGTCATCGTTATCAATGAAGCCAACAAACCATGCGTGTGTCACGTCTACCCCGTTTTGCGCGCTTTCTGCGGAGCCGGTTTTACCGCAGATTTTCAGTCCTTCAACTGCTGCGCCGCTGCCGGTGCCGGAGGTGACAACGGCCCGCATGGATTCCTGCAAGGTGGCGGCCAGACTTTCCGTGAGAGACTTTCTATATACTTTCGAACTGTAGGAAGTGCGAGCTACGCCGTTGGAACTAACGATGGACTGTATAAGCCTGGGTTCCATCATCACGCCATTATTGGCCACAGCGGCGGCTACCATGCACATATGCAGGGGTGTAGCGGCTACATGGCTTTGCCCGACCCCGGACCAGGCCACTTCCACTTGATTGCGACCGGTAGTGGGGTAGGTACTGTTTTCCACGACCAGGTCGCGGAAAAGAAAATTATCGTTAAAGCCAAAGGATTCTGCAGTTTTACGAAGCCTTTCATCCCCAAGCTTCAAGGCCAGACTTGCAAATATGTTGTTGCAGCTTACTGTAAAGGCCTCTTTAAGGGATAAATCGCCATGCCTGGCCTGGTTATAATCGTGAATGATCTGATCCAGCACTTGCAGATTGCCAGTACAATTCAAGGTTTGCGACTGTATGTTTTCCAGGTTCTGCAATGCACTTGTCATGGTGATGATTTTAAATGTGCTGCCTGGGGGAAAGACGCTTTGGGTAGCCCTGTTCCAAAAGGGCTTGAGCGGATCGTCCTCTGATATTTCGGAGGCCTTATGCGGGTCGAAGGTAGGCAGACTGACCAGCGCCATTACCTCGCCAGTCTTGTAATTGATAACCACTGCAGCCCCGCTTTTCCCTGCCGTCTTGGCGCCTGAGGAAAAGGCGTTGGCAATCGCGGTGCAAAGTTTGCTGTCCACGGTCAGGGTTACGTTGTCTCCCCGGCGTGTTTCACCCCGGGTTGCCTGCACGATCCGCTCTGCCAGGGATGTATGGAATCCCAACAAATAGCTGGCCTGAAAGGACTCTACTCCGTTGGATACATACCCTTGATTGTCACCCAGAAGATGCACCACGGCCCGGCGGCTCTTTTCGTCGGCTTGATAAACCCTTTTTCCATCGCTTGTAGTTGCCAATACCACATTGTTTCGGTCCAGAATATCCCCTTGGATTACGCTGCTCTTTTCTTCCCGAACCCGGGTGTTTCCGCTGAAGGCGAACCAACGGGTGCCATAAACGGTGATACTGTAACCTCCGTAGGCCGCCAGCAAAATAAATAGGCCTACCAGGAAGATCGCCAGGAGTTTGAAATTTAAGCGCTGCTGCTTCATCCGGACGGTATCTCCTTTCAGGCGAAGCCTTCGTCGGCGCCTAGCTTGGCCAGGCGTGTGTCCTCTTTGATGGCATCCTCGTTGCGGCTGGCAACCCCCTGCAAAAGACCAATCAGGCTCATGCTCGACACAAGGGACGTCCCTCCGTAGCTAACAAAAGGCATAGTGACACCGGTCAGGGGAATGAGCTTGATCACGCCTCCGATGATGACGAAAGTCTGTACCCCCAGCATCACCGTGCAGCCCATGGCCAGCAGTGCATAAAAGCTTTCTCTGCAGTTAACGGCAATGCTTACACCCCTTATGACCAATGCAACATACATAAGCAAAACACAAAGCCCAAACAGGATACCGAACTGTTCGCAAATCACCGCGAAAATGCAGTCCGTATAGTAAACCGGGATCACGCGAGGTGCGCCCAGCCCCAGCCCCATCCCGAAAAGTCCGCCGCTGGCAATGGCAATCAGGGATTGGATGATCTGGAAACCGGCATTATCATAATCACTCCAGGGGTTCAGCCAGATCGCCACACGCTTTTTTACATGGGCAAACATGACATATCCGCCTACTGCCGCACCTGCGCCGCCGCCTATGCCCATGAGTGTTATGGGAAGATTGCTGGAAGAGGCGTAATATAGGAATAGGGCAGTGGCGTAGTAAAGCAGCGCCGTGCCCAAGTCTTTTTGCAGCATAAGCAGGCCCAGGCAACCTGCCGAGAACGCAAGCCATGGCAGCATTCTATGCTGGCTCATATAATAGGCTAGGACCAACAGAAGGCTCAGCTTTACAATCTCGCTTGGTTGTACGGATATGCCGCTGATGAAAATCCAGTTCTGTGCGCCGTTAATCTCTGAACCAATGACCAAGGGAAGTGCCAGTGCCCCAATGGACAGGGGAAACAGAAGGAAAATAAGGGGCTTCCATCTGCGAATCATGCGCACCACCAGGATACAGATCAGCATGGCTCCGATACCCACCCCGTAATGCAGTGCTTGCTGTAAGCCCCGTTCGGGAAGCGTGCTGTAAAGGATCAAAACGCCCAGGGCACATAGAAAATTCGTAAGCGCCAAAAGAAGCTTGTCCGCCGGGAAAAGCTTTGGCAGTACCATGGTGCTTACCCATATGAGGATGGGAACGACGCCTGCCAGCAAAAGCCCTTCCCAATTTACAGGGCTTTCCTTGAGTGAAATAAGGAAAAAGGCGCTGAAGAAAAACAGCATTACAGCACTGACCAGCATTTTAGCCGGGTCCCGTTTTTGCCTTGCCACCAATTACCGCCTCCTTCCGAAAAAGCCACGCCGGGGCGGCGGTGATATTTGAGGGGGTTCCTCCAACTCTACATCCTCGGCAGGGGGATAAGACTCTCCATACCAGGCCGCATCTTCTGTGGGTTCTTCTCTATGGTAGAAAGGCTGACCGGCGGAAAGAGGCTCTTCCCACTCCGGGTCCATGTTTCCGTCTGGCTGATCCACCCAGATTTCTTCGTTACGGCGGATAGGCGCTTGACGCCCGGTTTCAGGAAAGGATTGGAGCATGCGCCGGTAAGGGCGTGTTTCCCCTTCCCAATTTGATTCCAAATCCTCTGGGTAACCCCGCTGAGGAGGAATTTCAAAGTTTTCTGGTTCCAGGTCCTGTTCATCCTCTTGCCAATCACCTTGAACCGCAGCAGCATGGGGCACTTGGTCGGGGTAGGGGGCATAAACAGGTTCATCGGGCCGCAAAGCGGCAGGGCGGGAAGTTTCCAGGCCCATAAACAGCCGCATGCGCAGTACCGCATCTCCTACCACCAAGCGGGAGCCATGATGCATCAGCCATTCTCTCTGCTGGGGGTCCGGTTCTTCTCCGTCAACGGTAAAAGAAAGCCTGGGGGCGGGTGTTAAAATCAGCCCTACGCCGTTTTCAAAGCGGAAGTCTCCATGCCTGGGAGCCACACCGGAACAGGGAATACTCACGTCACAGCTGCGGAGGCTTCCCAACGTTCCTTCCCGGGGAATGGAAATCACGGTGCCCGGCGGCAGCTCATCGCTGCCGGCCAGCACCACAAATTCACCCACCAGCCCCGCATCGGGCAGCTGGCGAAGGCGCTTGCGACGGATCTTGGCATCCTTGCGCAGCCAGGAAAAGCTGCGCCATACAATCAAAACGCCTAAAAAGGCAAACCAATACCTGGCTCCCAGCGCCAGCAATTCATAAGCCTCTTTAGGCATTCGTTCTCCACCTTTCCATGGCATATAGAAACATTATAGCATAAAAACGCAACGTGGAGGCATTTTCTTGCGGGGGAGGGGGAAAATGGGGAAATGTGCGCATTATCATACCGTGTGATACGCTGTAGCAAAAAAATGCACGGCTCGCCCAAATGCGGACGAGCCGTTTTGCATATGCACGCTTTATTCTATTTGTTTTCGCTCTTCATTTTCCGTTTGAACGCAACAATGGCAAACCCCATGACGACAACAGCATATCCGATCACCCACCACAGATGTGGGAAAATGGATGCATAATCCCCGGCAACAGCAGCTTTTGCCGCATCGACGGAATGGACAAATGGAAGCGCATAAGCAATGGATTTAAAAGCGCCGCCCACCAGGTTTAGGTCAAACCATATGCCGCTCAGCCATGCGCTGACATTGGTAAGCAGCGCGCCGCATATGCCGCCTACCTGTTTGTCGGTAAAGATGCTGCCGGCCAATAGCCCAATGCCTGTATAAAGAATGATGGCAGGAATCATGACAGCAAGCGCAACCAATACATTTATATTGATTGCAAGCCCAAGAAAAAAGGCCGCGATAAAGCAAAAGGCGCCTTGGGCAATAGACATGGGGAGGAGTGGCAGCGCGTATCCGAGAATGAAATCCGATGCGGTGAGGGGTGAAGAAAAGAGCCGCATCAGGTAGGAGGTGGTTCTGTCTTTGGCAATCAGCATACCGGAAAACAGCGAAATAAAAGAAAGGCCGAAAACTGCTATTCCCGGTGCCAGTTTATCGATTTCGAATAATTTGACTGGTATATTAGCCTGGATGGCGGAAAGCAGCAGCAGTATGATCAGCGGAAAGCCAATGCCAAAGGCCAGGTTAAGCCGGTCTCTTATCAACTCCTTCTGGTTGCGGGATGCAAAAACCAAAAATCTCATAACTGTCCCTCCGATTCTGTTGCAAGTGCTACAAAGGCATCCTCAAATGTCTTAGCACCCGTCTTTGCAATAAGCTCTTCAGCCGTGCCTACTGCTTTTAATACACCCGTTGACATAATGCCGATCCGGTCTGAGAGCGCTTCGGCTTCTTCCATATAATGTGTTGTAAGAATCACCGTAATTTTTCCTTTCAGCTTTTTGATGGCTGTCCAAAGCTCCCGTCGGGCAAGCACATCCAAGCCAAGGGTCGGCTCATCCAAAAACAGTATCTGCGGACTTGTAATCAGCGCCATGGCGATGCTCAGGCGCCTTTGCATGCCTCCTGACAGCGTCTTGGCCTTGCTTGAGGCTTCTTTTGTCAAAGAAAAAGCTGTGAGCATCTCATCGGCCCTTTGACGGGCTTGTTTCTTGTCACTGCCGTATATACCGGCGATTAATTCGAGATTCTCCTTGATGGTTAAGTTTGGCGCGACGGCGGTCTCCTGAGGAGAAATGTTGATTTTTGCCTTGACTCCGCTGGGATTGTTTATGATGCTGTCTCCGAGCAAAATCGCATCCCCGCTTGTGGGGGACGTAAGACAGGACAGCATTCTGATGGTGGTGGTCTTTCCTGCACCGTTTACACCCAGCAGCGCAAACAGTTCTCCCTGCTCGATAGACAAATTAAGAGCGTTTACTGCGGTCTTCGTACCAAACTTTTTCGTTAGGCCACTGGTTTGTATAGCCTTCATTTTTCTGCCTCCGGTTTTATCTGACCATTTAGAATACCGCTGAATACTTGCTTGAGCGCATCGCTAGTGATAATAGCAAGCCCCTGAGCTTCATCACCAATCAGCATCAAGGAATCTCCGGGCTTGATACCGAAAACTGTCCTGGCTTCCTTGGGGATTACAATCTGACCCTTTTCCCCAACCTTTACCATCCCGAAGATGTGCTTTCCTTCAAGTGGGTTCATACACACTCCTCCTACAAGTATGAAAAGTATAACTTGTGTGATTGAGCATACTGCAAATGGACAGGAATGTCAATAGACAATAGGAAACCAGCCATTTCAAAAACGGCTGGTTATACTACGCAGTAAGTCTGCTTGAATGTCGAAGGGAGACTTCAATGGCTTATTCTTTTATGGCTTCAAACCGTACAGGCCTAAAGGATCTGATTCCAGCGCATGCTCGTATAAGCCGATCACGTCCCGCACCTTAAAGAACATGCACTTGCTGTTGCCTATATATCCATCCTGGATGAATCCCTTTTCATAAGCTTCATTTTGAATGGTGTACCAGGCTTTCACAGGCGGTTTTCCTGTTTCAATATACCATTCATCAGGGGGATAGATAAGGTTTACTTTGTCTGATGGCTTAAAGATGTCGCGAACCTTGTCCGGCAGCTTGGATTCCACGTAATGCATGCTGGTGAGCCTGTATATATCCACACCCAGCAAGAGCCCCCAGCCATCCTGTGCGATTAGGTGATGAAGACCTTTGTAATGGATATGCGCATCCTTGCCCCAGGCAGCCACCCTGTGCAGACCTTCCCCTGTTTTAACATCCGGCATTTTCCGAAAGGTATCCGATATAATGCCCATACAGCTTCGCTCATAGAAATCGTCGTGAAATATTTTCACTTTATAGGTGAGCCCGCGTTCCATGTCCAGGGGAGTCAGGGGCAGGGGGACGGACATGGGGAAGGCGGTCATGACGATTGTGCCTTCTTTTCCAACTATGTTCATCAACGCCTGGATCACGGTTTCTGCACCGCCATCAACAATCCCAAAGCTGCTTAAAGAACTGTGTACCTCCACCATCATGCCTTGCTGTAGGCCCAGGTCTCTTAAGCCTTTTTCGATGTCGGACCGGGTAATGAAAACCGTTTCATCCTGCCGCATATGCTCACCCCCTGTATCTATACTCGGCGATTATGGTTTTTCTACAGATTTCAAATAGAGCTTTTTTGCAAAGCCTCCCCGCTCCAGGGCTTTTGCTTGCTTCACCTTGTGAAGCTGATCGATCGAGTATCCCCGGGCTTCGCAGATGGCGTGCAGTACTTCCAGAATATCAGCCAGTTCTTCCAGCTCTTTACTCTCCTGGTATTCCGCAACTTCTTCATTCAGCTTCCTGTCAAGCTCTGCAAGATATTCCGCGTCCGAAAGCACAGCATAGTCTGCTTGGCCCCCGTGGGCTTTAATGATTTCCGGTATCTTATCTCGAATCAGCTTGTTGTATCTTGTTTGCATGCTTTTCCCTCTTACGTGCCAGTGTGTAGTATGATTGTAACCCTTTTCTCAGAAAATGCCAACAGTTTGATGAAGGTATTACGGTTATTGAAAAAAGCACGTAAAAACATCACCCCTGCGCTGCAGTCTGGCATGGCAGGGGTGATGCTATAGAAACGTATGATAGAAATTTTGTAAGGTTATTTATTGATCTTGATGGTGTAATATTCGCTGGTGGCGCAAAGCTTTTCCGCGGAGCAGGGAGTGTCGCTCAGGTAGGTGGCGCTTACTTCGTTGCTCACAGCCTCAACAAGGGGCAGGATGGGCAATTCTTCGGAGAGAATCTTCTGGGCGGCGTAGTAGTGCAGAGCACGTTCCGTAGGATCGGTGGTAGCAACGCCTGCGGCCAGTTCCTCATCCAAAGCGGTGCTGGAATAGTTGAAGAAGTTCATGGCGCCGGTGGAGCCCACGCGGGATGCCAAAGCGGAAGCATCGGGGCCTTGATAGCCGCTTAGTATGGTCAGATCAAAGGCTTTGTCTACCATGAGGCGGTTGATGTAGGCAGCCATCTCCAGGTTGATGATGTTAATGTTGATGCCGATGTCCTTCATGCTGTCTTTAAACACGGTGGCAATCTCCGGGAAGGGAGATTCGGCCATGGTGGGGAAGTCCAGGGTGAAGAAGAAGCCGTCGGCACCCTTTTTGTAGCCGGCACCTTCCAAAAGTGCAATGGCGGCATCCACATCACGGGCGGGCATTACGTCATCTGCGTTATAAGCCCAGGCGATGGCTGCGGGAGCAAAACCTTCGGCGACCGCACCGTTGCCACCCAGGGCTTTGTTGAGAAGCGCTTCACGATCAACACCCAGGGCAATGGCTTTGCGCACATTAAGGTCTGAAGTGTAGGTGCCGGTCATGTTCATGGCCGTGTAATAGCGGGATGCCAGCGGCCAGGTGTGAATGGTAGCCAATCCACTGGCTTTTACCGTTTCCAGGTTGCTGCCGGCCAGGTTGATGCCAAGATAATCAATCTCGCCATTCTGGAAAGCCTGCACAGCCGTGTTGGCATCGGTGATGACGGAGAAGATGAGCTTATCCGTTTGAGGCTGGCCCATGAAGTAATCCATATTGGCTTCCAGCGTATAGCTTACGCCCATTTGGCTTTCTACAAACTTGTAGGCGCCGGTGCCGATGGGCTTGGTGGTTGCGGCTTCGCAGGTCAGCCAATCCTGTCCTTCATACAGGTGCTTGGGCAGTATGTACATCCCATACCAGGACAGGTTGTAAAGAAGGCCTGCATCCTGGGCGTTGAGTGTAACTACAAAGGTGTTGGCATCGGGGGCTTCCATGGACGTTACCCCGGCCAGATATCCGGCGGAATAGCCTTCCGCGGCGATCTTCTGCATGGACCAGAGCACATCCTCACTGGAGAAGGGCTCGCCGTCATGCCATTTCACATTTTCGCGAAGGTGAAAGGTGTACGTAAGGCCGTCCTCGGAAATATCCCAGGTGGCAGCCAGATCGGGCAGGAGGTTTCCGGCACAATCGAACTTGAGGAGCTTGCTCATGACATTCTCCATGAGCATAATGGCGAAGTCGTCTTGAGTTGCGTTGGTGTTATAGCTGCTGGGGTCCGAGGGCAGCCAGGCGATGAGGGTGCCACCGGTGCGGGCCGTTTCCGCCATGGCAGGCACGAGGCCGCAGGACAGGAGCAGGATTGCGGCCAGCAATAGGGAGACTAGCTTTTTCATGGGTTTCCCTCCACTTTTGATATTGAAACGGGGGTTATCCCCGGTTTCACCTTTGGTAACACGAAAAGGACTATAACAATTGTTCGTTGAAAAGGGCTGTATTAGTTCTTCTCATCCTTTACCGCAAGAGCGGCCATCAATCCGCTTTCCATTTGGACGGAGACCAGGGCTTTGATGGGGATGGGTGTACAGGGGACGCGGGCTTCCACATCATCACAACCGGATTTCAGCAATGCTTCGGCTTTTGCAATAATGCTCTGAAGCCTGTCTTTTCCTTGCACATCGGCGGAGGGCAAGGTTGCCTCGGCAGCGGCGGCGATCATGCCCACACCCAGGAGATGCATAAAGGGCATCATCACCAGGTTATCAAAGGCCTGAGCTTTCGTGGCAGGCTTTTCAAACTCGGGATTTTGCAGGGCAAAATTCCGCTGGGCGCCCAGCGATGCGGCGGACATGGCCATGCGTTCGGCAAGGGCAAACCGGTATGCGTTGCCTTCAGGTAAAAAAGGCAGAAGCGCATCCACCAGGGGGGCCATGTCCTTATACAGGGCCTCGGTTTTTTCAATGCTCTTCAAAACCGCATCCCGCCTTGTGAAATCGACCGGCGTGGTATCCATGGAATCATTGCTGCGGAAATAGGGCATTTCGCATACGATGGCAAAACATTTGCGCCCGTCTTGATTGGCATAATCTACGGAGCAACTTCCGCCTGTCAGTATGTTTGCAGGGTCCTGCCCGGTCATCTTTTCGTAGTAGTCGTATACGAGAGGCATACCGGGGAATTCAAACACAGCATTGGCATAGACCTGGCAGCAGGGCATTTCAGGTTCACCCAATGTCAGCGGGATGCCGTGCTTTGCGGATATTTCTTTCAAATGCTCGATGAGATATTTGTTTTCGCCGCTGATATACCAAAACACGCCGCCGAAGGCACCATTGTGCAGGGAATACAGAAATTCGGGCTTCTTCTCCCGGATGATCTTCATCAGTGCCTGGGTCTCGGGGAGAGGCTTGTCAAAATGCAGCGTTTTGTAATCCAGGGGGAAGGTCCACTCCACTTGTTGGGCGCTGGAGGGACGGTAAAAATGCCGGGCGTAATTGTAGTAAGTGAATGGGCCGCGGAACCAGCCCTCGTTGCGTTTCACCCCGTCTGGGTCAACGGCCTTGATGATGGAGAAGGTGTAGCCCAATTCCTCGCGGAGAGCCGCATCCTTTGCCAGAATTTCGGTGAGAGCTTCCAGCATCATGGCGCCGATTGGCTCATTGGGATGAGGACAGCCGAAAATCAGCGCATTTTTCGGACCGTTTCCTATAGTGAGGCAATAAAGGGGACGCCCCTCCTGGCTGTGTCCGGCAATGGTTACTTTCACCGCATCGGGGTAATCTTTGGCTAACGCCAGGGTGTTTTGGTCCATTTCCTCCAGGGTGAGAAAGGATTCGTAATCGGGGATGCGGGATAGGATGTCTTGCATATTCATGAAAATGATTCCTCCTGAAAGCCTGCCGGAAGGGCGGGCCGATCGATTGAGGGAAAGCATATGTCCGTGCCTGGGGACGCAGCCGGTGGTTTTCCGCCCGTTACTTGCTTTGTTCCGGATTTACGATGCAGCAGGCAGCAAAGTGACCGTTGCCGTAATCGACAAGATCGGGATACCTTTCCCAGCACTTGGGGCAGGTGCGGAAGCAGCGGGGGGCGAAGAAGCAACCTGGCCCCGCACCGATGGGTACGGGGGGTTCGCCCTGGATGGCGATGGGCTCATATCCATCCTCCGGGCGCAGGGAGCCGCAATTGGATAGTAGCGCTTGGGTATAGGGGTGCAGCGGATGATGCAAAACTTCGTCCGTAAGTCCGGTTTCAACGATTCGGCCCAAATACATCACCGCGACACGGTGGGCGATATGCCGGGTGGTTGCAATATCATGGCTGATAAACACCATGGCCATGTTCTTTTCTTGATTCAAGGTGCGAAGCAGGTTGAGGACTTCCGCCCGGACGGATACATCCAGCATGGATACCGGCTCATCCGCCACCATAAATTTGGGGTGGAGCATCATGGCCCGAAGAATGGAAATGCGCTGAAGCTGGCCCCCCGACAACTCGTGAGGAAAACGGTTCAGATATTCCCCGGCGGGGGAAAGCCCTGCGGATTCAAGGGCTTGAATGCATAGCGCCCTGCGATCCCCATCATCCTTGCCGATGCCATGGATGATGAGAGGCCGCATCATGGACCGTAAGATGGTAAACCGGGGGTTGAATGTATCATAGGGGTTTTGGAAAACAATTTGCGCCATGCGCTTGAATGCTTTGGGGTCCTGCGTGATCAGCTTTGAGGCATCCTGGCCGTTTAGGAGGATATCGCCTCCGGTCTGCTTTTCAAGCTGCACCAGCACCCGGCCAAGCGTACTTTTCCCGCAGCCGCTTTCCCCAATGACGCCCAGCACCTCACCGGGTTGCAATGTCAAGTGAACGCCATCTACGGCCTTCACCGGTGGATAGTTCCCATCCACCTTTACGGTTCGCTGCGAATAGTGGCGGGTGAGGTTTTTCACCTGAAGAAGGGGTTCAGCCATTTTCATTCACCTCCTCCAGCATAAAGCAGGCAGCCTGCCGCCCGTCAGGCAAAGCCTGAAGGGCCGGGCGCTCCTTGCGGCAGCGCTCCGATGCGTGAGGGCAGCGGGGGGCAAACACGCACCCGGGAATATCGTAGGACAAATCGGGCAATTTTCCGGGAATGGCGGATAGTATCTTTTCCTCACCATACAGGGAGGGGAAAGCATTCAATAATCCTTGGGTATAGGGGTGGGCGGGCTTTTCCATGATTTTCGCGGTGGAGCCAACCTCCATCAGCCTTCCGGCATAAAGGACGGCTACCAGGTCACAGCTTGACGCTACCACGGCCATATCATGAGTAATCATAATCCTGGTCAGGCCCAGCTCCTTTTGAAGGCGTTTCACCTCGGCAAGAATCTGCCCCTGGGTGATAACATCCAGGGCTGTGGTAGCCTCGTCAAAAAGAATCAGCCTGGGGTGATTTAGTAGGCTCAAGGCAATGGAGACTCGCTGCATCATGCCTCCGGACAATTCGTGGGGATAGAGCCTGAAAACCCTGGGGGGCAGGTGAACCATCTTCAGCGTTTCCAATACCCTTGCCTTCCGGGCTGCAAGGCTTTCTTTGGGATGATGGATGCGATAGATGTCCATCATCTGCCCGCCGATGCGATGAACGGGGCTTAAGGAATTCATGCTCTTTTGGAATACCGCAGCAATCTCCTTCCAGCGAAGCTCATTCAACCGCTGGGGCGGCAATTGCAGCAAATCTTCACCATTATAAAAGGCTTCTCCTGTAACTTTGGCATTGTCATCCAACAACTGCAATATGGCCATGCCCAGCGTGCTTTTGCCGCTACCGGATTCGCCCACCAGCCCCATGGCACTGCCTGCGGGAAGGGATAGGCTCACCTTGCTGACGGCATGGATGGCGCGTCCGGGCATCACATAGTCTACCGAAAGGTCCCGTATTTCCAAAAGGGCCACACGCTCACATCCTTTCCGCAGACTTGGGGGCAAAAGCGGCATTAAGCCCATCGCACAAAAGGTAAAAAGAGGTGACCGTTATGAGAATGGCTACGCCAGGGAAGGTGGCAACCCACCAAGCAGTAGTCATATAGGTGCGCCCTGCAAATACCATTTGCCCCCAGGAGATGATGTTGGGGTCGCCTAAACCCAAAAAGGAAAGACTGGCTTCTGTCAATATCGCCCCGGCGATGCCCATGGCAGTATTGGCGACCACGGGAAAGATGCCGTTGGGGATGATGTAGCGCAAGAGAAGTGAGGTTCCCGATTCGCCCAAAGCCTGTGCGCTTTTTACAAAGGTGCGCTCTTTTAGGGACAAGGCTTGCACCCGCATGAGCCGGGCATTGCCGGGCCAACTGGTGAGGCCAATAATGATCATCACATTTTGCATGCTGCTGCCAAAGAGGGCAACGGTGATCAAAACCAGGAAGAAGGTGGGCAGCATGAGAAATACATTGATTATTTCGGAAACGATTCGGTCCACCTTGCCCCCGAAAAAGCCCGCTGCTCCGCCAATAAGCGTTCCCAGCAGCCCGGACAGGAGCGCCGCAGAAAAACCTACGATGAGCGAGGTGCGGCTGCCTTCCAGAATCATGCTGAACACGTCGCCTCCCAGGCTGTCGGTGCCCAAAAGATGCACGCGGCCGGGGGCTGTCTTCAGCGCATCGCCCAAGGCATAAGGGTCGTGGGTCTGAATGAGAGGTGCAAAGATAGCGCAAAAGGCAATCAGCGTAAGCAGCACGACTCCCAAACGGAGGTGGCCGCTGGAACGCCACATGGTTTTTAATGTAATTCGACCGCCCATCGAGACGCCTCCTTTCTTATTTGAGCCGGATGCGGGGGTCCAGCCAGGCGTAAAGGAGATCCACCAGCATGGTCATGACTGCCACGGAGATGGAGATCATCAGATATATTCCCATCAGAATGGGATAATCCCGTCGGCCTATGGCATTGAGCATCAATTGGCCCATACCAGGCCAGGCGAAAACCACTTCGACCAGTGCCGCTCCGGATACTACATAGGCAAGGGAGATGCCGAATACCGTGAGCGTTGGCAGAATAGCATTTTTCAGGACATAACGGCGGAATATATGGCTTTCCTTCATGCCCGCGGCTCGGAAGGTAAGCATATAATCCTCTTTCATCACCTGGCGCACGGAAGTGCGGGTAATGCGCAGGTATTGGGGTACCTGAATAAGGGTCAGTGTACCGCAGGGGAGAATCATATGAATCAGTACATCCAGCACATACCCCCATCCGGTGGAGGCTTCCCGTAAGTTAACCATGCCGGAGGTGGGGAGTACATGGAGGGTTGAAGCAAAAATCAGGATGGCCATCAGCCCGAGCCAGAAGGATGGCATGGCATCAAACAGGTAAGAGACATAGCTCAATATGTTATCCAGCCACTTGCCCCGGTTCCGGGCAGCAATCAGCCCAAGCCCTGTTCCTATCAGAAAGGATAATACACATGCGGTGAGCGCCAGAAGGAGGCTTGTACCCATGCGCGTCATCAACAGGTTCGCCACAGGCTGGTTGTAGGTGTAGGAAACCCCCATGTCTCCTAGAAACAGGTTGCCGATATAGATGCCCAATTGGGCGATGATCGGTTTGTCCAGCCCATAGCGGACACGCAACTGTTCCATTTGAGCTTCGCTGGGGTTGTCCATGCCCGCCATGATCCGTACCGGGTCACCGGGGGCCAGGTGCATAAGGAAAAAGTTCAATACCATGACCAATAAAATGGTCAGTATACCCGTTAAGAGCCTGCGAAAGATATAGCGTTTCATGAACGCACCTCACTTGCAAACCTGATTACTTGCGCTGCTATCTCTGCCAGGGCATAGTGCTGGAGGTTGTGCTTGCCGGCAAGCTCGGCCACCTGTGCGCGATTGCGCGCGATAAACCCATCCTCCTCCGGCTGAAAAAGGGAGAAGCGGGTTTTGGTATCCGAGGCGATCAGCATGAGAAGAGGCATCCCGTCCGGCAGTTTTCCCCCCGCAATCCGGCAATTCTGCCGTAGAAGCCGCATTTCTTGCCGCATGGGCAAGGTGCAGTATTGCCTGGCTTGCATGGCTCTCTCCAAAGGAAGAAGCCCAGGGTCAAGGTACTTGTAATTGTTTAGATACCTGCGGTAACGGCTTACATAGAAGGGAAAATGCAATAGCAGGCGACGGATGCCCACCGCACGGAAAAATGCAAATACATGCCACAATATGGCTGGGGGGATCGGCAATGTTTCATAGCATAAGGGCGCAGGGGCATCCAGCATGACAATTCCTTTTACTTCTTCAGGAAAGCTGCAGGCCCAGCGTACCGCCTCACACCCTGCCACGGAATGAGCCAGCAAATAATAAGGGCCGAACTCCTCGGCGGCTGTAAGAGCCGCGCGAAGCTCATCCACCACCGTATCCAAAGCGCGGGGGACAGTTGTGGAGGATGAGAAGCCATAACCGGGTTTTTCCACCACGATCACACGAAAATGGGGGGCGAGCTCATTCATAAGTGGCTGGAAATCTGCGGATGGAACGGAGGTTCCCCAGCCGCTGAGAAGCACGATGCGGGGGCCTGAACCTTTCGCATAGATATGCATAAATGCGCCGGGAACAGGAAATGTTTTTCCTGGCATAGGAAAAAGGGCCGCCTCCCTTTTGGAAGCCGTGTGCTGCCAAAGGGCGCCGCCGCCAAACAGAAGCGCGGGAAGAAGAAGTGACGAGAGTCCCACGAATCGTTCCTCCTTCCCACATTTCGACTCATATTGCATATTTTAGCATGCATACGTATGAATCACAAGGGAATTTGGGGAATAAGTAATTTTTTTCATGAGCATCAGCATGTTTTGGTGACTAATTTCCAAGGGCATACAAATAAAAACACCGGGAGCGAAGCGGCATGCGCCTTTGCATTCCCGGTTCAGGATGAAAAGAGGATAGCCTTTGATTAAACGGCAATCTCCACATAAGCCTATAGTTGTTTCGTGGAAGGAAAACTTTCACTCTGCTTCTGTTATCGACAATATTTGACAAAATAGTACATAAAACGACGGTCGTCCTATTGACTTTTTGTTACCAAATGATTACAATTAAGATGATCTTGATGAGATGTATGACACATGTGTTTGGGCAGTTCGAAAACTGTTGAAAAGCAAATTGAAAAAGGAATTTGGGGTTACGAAAGAAGGCCATTTAATTATGGAGGTCTTTGTTGCACGGCAGCCAATATTCAACCGCCGGATGGATGTCACCGGATATGAGCTGCTTTATCGGAGAGGTCAGAATAATTTTTATGAGGGACTGGATGATAACAAGGCCACGGCAGAGGTCATTCATAACGCCTTTTTCTCCATGCACTTTCGTGAGTTGACAAACGATACCAGAGCCTTCATTAATTTTCCGCTTGATATGCTTGTTCAGGGAATACCTCTCATGCTGCCTAAAAAGAGCATTGTGATAGAAGTGCTGGAAAGGGTGGAAGCTACACCGGAAGCTGTTTCGGCCATTGCAAGGCTGCGTGAAAACGGGTATACCATTGCCCTGGACGATTATACCTTTCAACCGTCTTACGCCCCTTTGGTGGAGCTTGCCGATATTATCAAAGTTGAATTTTCCCTCATGGACAAGGAAAAGCAGCAGCAACTCTTACAGAAGCACAAAAATCGGAAGCAATTTGTGGCGGAAAAGGTGGAAACCAGGGAAGAATACGAAATGGCACTCAAAATGGGGTATGACCTGTTTCAAGGCTATTTTTTCAGCAAGCCCGTTATTCATTCCGCCAAAGAGGTAGGCAGTTTCAATACGGCCCTGATCCAATTGATTGACGAATTGAATAGGCCGGAACCCGATAATAGAAGGATTGCAAGCATTATTGAAACGGATGTGGGTCTTTCCTACAAGATATTGCGGCTGGCAGGATCCATTTATTATGGCTCCAGAAAAGAAATCCGCTCTATCTTGAATGCGGTGGTGCGGCTGGGCATTGAGGAACTGAAAAGATGGTGCTATATATTGCTTTTGAAAGATGTGCAGGTGACTGAAAACAAGGAGATGATCAAAACCTGCCTGATTCGTGCAAAGCTGATGGAGCTTTTTGCCTTCGAACTGGATATGCATTGTCAGCACATGGACTTTTTTATGACAGGTCTTTTCTCCGCAATGGATGTGCTGCTCAAGCGTCCAATGGGGGAAATTATGGAGGAACTACCCCTTTCCCAGAAGGTAAAAGATGCGCTGCTCGGTACGGATAACAATATCCGAAGGGCCTTGCAAATCGTACGGAAGAATGAAATATCTCCAAGGCTCGAACCTGAAGCGGCAGCACATTTTGCAGATTTGACTCCGAAAAGGTATATGCGCATGTATGTGGAGTCCTTAAAATGGGTTATCCAGCTTGATTTTTAGGCGAATATCCAGAAGCTTAATTCAGACAATAAAAAGAAACCGCAGGCAGCACACAGCCGTTTTCTGCGGTTTCTTTGTTTATTTAATCAATATCAAACGGTTTCAGCAGCTTATCTGCCAATATCGGTTTGCCATTCCCATCCATGATTTCTACCTGGGCATACAGCCAGCCTGGCACGTTTTCAGGATCCACACCCGCAGCGATAAAAGGCTGTGGATCCAGGACAAACACAATATCCTTATCGTTGGTTTCAAGGTTCTTTGCCCATTCAAACATGTTTCCGCCGGTCAGGTCTACGCCGTAGTGGTCCAGTGCTTTGTGATAGCCTATGCTTTGACGGTGATGGACGGCGATTTGCTCCATGGATGAAAGTGGCGTCACTTCTCCCTTATAGGCGTAGGTTTGATTGCCAAAGTCCACACCTAGAATCAGGAAGCCCTCGTGAACCATACCTTCCGGAAGCTTGCCCGTATCCAATCCTGCCTCCAGAAACGGATCAATCTGTGTTTCCAGCCATGCGTCATAAATGGCATCCTGGGAAAAATCCTGGCTCCATAAAAAACGGGTCGTGCCGTCTGGGGAAGTCAAGGCCCAGCCTCCGATATCCGCATCAGCGGCCACGCTTTCTGGGATGGCGGCCAATACTTTCTGAAAGGAGTTCACCGCACTTGTGCCAACCACATCCAAGGTCTGGCAGCTGGCGAGCGTAAAGCCGACGAGGAGAAGAAAACAAGGGAGAATGGTTTTTTTCATAAGCGTTCTTTCCTTCCCGTGGCGGCAGGGCTTAAAATGACCGAGGCACACCATCTTCTTGAAACCGAATGCTGTCCCTGGGGCTTAGCATCCCCCAATCATTTAACAACGTTGCATAAGCAGGTTCAATTTATGCGGCGGTTTCGGAAGATTCTGTGATTAGGGTTGCTCCGCAGCAGCCACCGGATGGCAGCGCTTGGTACTCGTCGGCAGCACTTTCGTTAATAACAGATCCATCGGAGGGCACATTGCCTTTGTCTTCTTCCACCGTGTCGTCAATAGGGGCGCTGCCGCAGCAACCGCCGCCGCCAAAGCCGGGAAAAGAAGAAAAGTCAGCAGCCGGTTCTTCCGTGGGCGTGACGGGGGTTGTGGTCTCGCTGCCGGTAGCGGAGGCTCCTCCTTCATTTGCCACGACGGTAATTTTGCTGCGAATCATGCCCATCCAACAGGAATAAGCAAACGTGCCTGTCTTTTCGGGGGTGAATTCAATAACATTGTCACCCACCTTCAGTGTCTTTTCAATTTTGTATTCAGGAATGATAATCCGGTTGTTGCAGCCGTTAACCGTACCCTTTTCGGCTTGAATGGTCCATTTCACGGGGATGCCCGCGACGACGGTGATGGGAGCATAGCGGTTGGGAGAGAGGGTGGTAACAATCTCTTGCACTCCGTCGCTGTTGATGGCAGGGGTTTCAACAATTTGCCCCGCCTGGCTTCCGCTTACCTCCGGGCCCAACGCTACAACGCCAGACAGCGCCAAACCATTTTGGAACATGCCGATGCCCATAAACAGTACCAGTACAGCTCCGGCGGTCATCATCCGTTTGGTAAACCTGCGGCTCAGCAGGGTGGACAGCGCACCAAGCCCGAACATGAGCGGCACGGTTCCCAAACTGAACAGCAGCATGGACAACGCTCCTGTCAGTGCGCTGCCGGTTGATAATGCGTATAACTGCATTGCCTGTAAAGGTCCGCAAGGCATTAGCCCATTGAGAAGGCCCACAACAAGGGGGCTATTGTTGCTAGCTTTTTCTTTCGCGATTTTACGGCCCAGTGCCTTGGGCAAATGTGGCACAAACCGGTGCAGGGAGGGGAAAAATCCGCTGAGGTTCAGCCCCATGATGACCATAAATACCCCGGCCAGCAGCTGAATTGCGCCCTTGAAAGCGCCGGGCAGTTGCACGACGGACCCAATGGCTCCCACCAGCCCCCCCAGCACAGTATAGGAGATCACACGGCCCAGGTTGTACAAAAAGCTGGGGCGCAAGCCTGAAAACCGACCACTGCCTTTGGCATCCTTTCCCTTTGCACCCAGGCACTGTGTCATGTTAATGCCGCCGCACATGGCAATGCAGTGGACGGAAGTCAAAAGTCCAATTACAAACAGCATGCCGTAGCCGGTACCTTGTTCTGCTGTAGGAAAAATGTTGATGCCGTTTAGCAGATTCAGCCGTGAGGCCAGGAGATACGCTGCGCCCAAGAGCGCGGCAAAACTCAAGGCGCTGCGAAGATTGCCTGCTTTTTCCTCGCCCGCACCAGACACGGTGGAGACTCGCCCGGCAGAAGACTTCGCCCCTGTGTCCTTAAGGGGTGCCTTTTCGGCCCTTATGGTTTGATTCTCGGTGAGGATTTCAACTTCTTGTCTGGCTTCAGGAGATACCTCGTACCCAGCCTTTTTGATTGCTTCATAGAAGGATTCCGGGACTGCACGCTCCGAATCGTACTCAATCTCAACGCAGGCCCTGGTGGCGGATGCCCGGGCTTTGATGACTCCGTTGAGTGCCATGAGCGCGCTTTCAATTCGGCTTTCGCAGCCGACGCACGTCATGCCGGTGACGGGTAGAGACATTGCCTTTTGTTGAATTGCCATAAGCCTGCTCCTTTTTCGGGATGCGCCTGCCCCCTTCGGCTTTATATGGGGACGGCTGCGTGCATCCATGATGTTCGAAAGGAGTGTAGCAGGCTCATGTGGAGATTTGATGCAGATTAGAATTTGGTTTTGATGTTGATCAAAATTTGTTCTAGTGCTGAAAAGGGAAAGTGAAAAATGGAAAGAGACCGTAGAAGAATGAGTATGGTTTGTTCCGAAAAATAATGAACAATTATCGGACTAGTAAAATATATACAGATAGGCTTACATAGCAGATATCTCAAGATGATGTTCGTCCTATCTTTGCAATGCCTGTAGTCTTACGGATAATCAACAGGGGCTTATACTCAATTTTAAATATACCGTGGGGCGAATCCATATTGCTGCTGGCCTCCATGTTCCGTACCAACAATTCAAAAGCGTCCCGCCCTTTAGCAAGCAGGAAAGAATCCACCGTTGTCAGCGCGATTCTTTGAAATTGGGATGGAAAGATATTATCAAAACCGCAAACCGAGCAATCTTCTGGGATTCGCAGACCGCGGCTGACAAGGGCATCAAGTATACCATACGCCACCATATCGTTGACGCCAATATATGCGGTAAGAGAAGGGGTTCCGCTCAGTTCTCGGGCAAGTTCATACCCTACGTTATATTCGAAGTTTTGATGGTATTGCTTGCGGCTATAGTCCTCGGATGATTCACGCACGATAAGATCAGCTCCCGCAGCCTCCATACGCGCGCGGATACCCTCTAAACGCCTGCTGCGTTGAGTATTGTTGCTCACTCGCAACGGCGTAGAAATGAATGCAACTTTTCTATGCCCGAGAGAAAGCAGATGATCTGCCATCAGTTCGCCGGCTGCTGCGCTGTTGAGCTCAACCGTATTGATATCCATCAGTTCATTTTTGTCACTGACAATAACAATGGGAATAGAGAGAGAAAGTGTCTTTACCTTTTCATGATGGTGTGGCATAAAGGCGAATACTA
The DNA here is from genome assembly GCA_023392515.1 of Bacillota bacterium. Classification (GTDB taxonomy): domain Bacteria; phylum Bacillota; class Clostridia; order Christensenellales; family Aristaeellaceae; genus JAEVYX01. The sequence goes on from JAEVYX010000002.1 coordinate 37,600, forward strand.
CACCGCAAAATGCATAATTCTGAATTAATTCCAGGTATCCATTTTCTATATCGGGATCACGATACGTATTACAGATCAGCACACGATATCCACGACCGACAGCCTCGTTTTCCAGCGACTGGATTAATGTGGAATAGTATGGGTTATCCAGCGTGGGTGCAATAACTGCGATTAGTTTGCTTTCAGTACAGGAAAAAGCATTTTCTCGTTTTCGCTTGGTTGTGTAGTTTAGCTGCCTTGCAGCATCATAAACCTTATCAATGGTTTCTTTTGAAAACGAAACGTTGGATTTTCCGGTCAAGATCATAGATACTGTTGATTGGGACACGCCTGCCAATCGAGCCACATCGATTGTGGTAGATTTCTTATTTTGCATAAGGACACCTCACTCACAATTAATATATCAATAAAAACGTCGATTGTAAATATGTTTATTATCAAACAATATGCTAATTTTTTAGTATAGATAATGAGTGAGGATACTTAATACAATAAACTGAATATGTAATTTGACTCTTTTGCTAAAACATATTGACAACGAGTCGCTAAATATATAAAATGTGATTAAATAAATTAATCGCAAGTGTCGCAAATAAATTAAATATTAATTTCTCTTTGCGCGCGAGCGATCAAGAGAAAGGACGATCGCAATGAAGAAAATGGTCCGTATCCTGTCACTGGTACTGTGTCTGGTTATGCTGTTGGCTACAACCGCATCCGCGTCAGCCAAAAATGTCGTCATCACCTATAATACGCCCCAGGACTGGGTTAATTGGGGTAGCGTACTTCGTGAGTTTAGTAAAGCTACCGGTCTAACTGCGCCTAATGACAACAAAAACAGCGGTCAGTCGCTGACCGCCCTGATTGCTGAAAAGGGCAGCCCTCTATGCGACATGGTATACCTAGGTATCACCTTTGGTATGCAGGCTGTAAACGAAGGTGTCTTGCAAAGTTATGAGCATACATACTTTTCCAGCATTGATGAAACGTTGAAGGATCCCAATGCACTGTATTCAACTGTGCACTATGGTTCCATCGCGATCCTGGTGAACACTGAGGCACTTGGCGATTTGCCTATTCCTCAAAGCTGGGAAGAACTGCTCGATCCTATGTACAAGGGCATGATTGGCATGCTGGATCCGACTTCTGCGGCTATCGGTTACAGCGCTTGTATCGCTGTTAACGAGTCGCTGGGCGGCTCCCTGGATAATTTTAATCCCGTCATCGAGTACTTCACAAAGCTGAATGAAAACGAAGTCGTGTATCCAATGCAGACCTCCACAGCAAAGCTGCTCAAGGGCGAGATCCCGATCCTGATCGATGCCGACTTTAACGGTTATGGCCTGAAATATAAGCAGAATGGCCCAATTGAGGTTGTTATCCCCAAGGAAGGTTCACTGAAGATCCCCTACGTTGTTGGTATTGTAAAAGATTGCCCGGATCTGGATAATGCAAAAACGCTGATTGAATTTCTTTTCTCCGACGAGGGACAGGAGCTGTTTGCTAAAGGCTATGTCCGCCCAGTGAACGCCTCTGCATTAAGCGACGAGATCAAAGCTTACTTCCTGCCGGATGAAGATTATGCTCGGGTTATCGACGTCGATTGGAAAAAGATGAGCGAGGTGCAGTCTGCCTTCAACGAGCGCTGGACGGCTGAGGTCAACAAGTAAAAGCAAATTTAGGACTCGTTTAATACAACGGGGGTTGCCGTGCTATGCGCATATTTAATAAATCTATTTCATTATGCAGTTAATGCGGCAGCCCCTGACATTCCGGATAATCTTTCCGGCTCATACGTCCTATGAGGAGGCATCATAAACGTCATGAAAAAAATTGGGAACCTGCTCTTTATCTTTCCCACAATGGTGCTGTTTGCATTATTCTTTATCTTGCCGGTAGGTATCCTGTGGGTTCGCAGCTTTACGGGCGATAACGGTTTTACGTTTAATAATTATGTACAGATCATTGCCAATGCGCGCTATGCTACAGCCCTCATCAACAGCCTTTGGCTCTCGCTTGTTGTTACCGCCGTCACGTTGGTGATATCGGGTGTGATTGCATTTTTTCTGGCACGGAAGGATTTCAAGGGCAAAAATCTGTATATGACGCTGATTACTTTTCCTGTTTCCCTGCCGGGTGTGGTTGTCGGCTTTATGATCATCATTATGTTTGGTACCACGGGTGTATTGCCAATGTTGACGTATAGTCTTTTTGGTAAGGCCAGCGGTTCTTTTGCCTATACCATTGTAGGTATTTTCTTTGCCTATCTATATTTTTCGATTCCCAAAACGGTCATGACACTATATGGCTCCATAGTGGAATTTGATGTGCGCCTGGAAGAAGCTGCCCGCACCGTAGGTGCCAATGAACAACAAGCCATCATCAAGGTCGTCATCCCCACGCTGGCTCCTGTGTTTGTCTCTGCATCTGCGCTGGCATTCTGTACTTGTATGAGTGCATTTGGTACTGCATTTACCTTGGCGAACCAGTTTGAAATAATTCCTATCCTCATGTATACAGAGTATACCAACTACTTCAATATTGCCGGAGCTAGTGCTATGGCAATTTTTATCGGTGTGGTAAGTGTCGCACTAAATATGCTTGCCAGAATGCTTTTGGAAAGGGAGTAAACCATGAAAACATACAATCTGACGGGAAAGATCCTTAAGGCATTGGTTTACATCCTGATCATCACAACCACAGCCTTCCTGATCGTCCCGATTATCTTCACTATCCTGGGTTCATTCTCTGCTTATTGGGGCAAGACCATGTTCAGTCGCGGCTTGACGCTGGAGTGGTATGACTATGTCTTTTATTATTACGGCCACACCATTGGCCTGACGCTTTTGATTACCTGTGCTACGGTTGTAATTAATATGGTGCTGGGCAGCATGACGGCATATAAGCTTGCCATGTCACCCAATAAAAATTCAAAGTGGATCAAGCTGTTTGAGGAAATACTAACACTTCCTGCAGCCATTCCCGGAATCGCAATCGGTCTTGCCCTGGCTCAGTCCTATGCTCCGCTACGCCGCTCCGGCATCCTGATTTTGGTGGCGCATGTGATCTTCACTTTCCCGCTGATGTTCCGTTCTGTCACTGGTGCGCTGCGTGCCAAGGATTTCAAATCAATTGATGAATGTGCTTCTTCTATGGGAGCCGGTCCATTTAGAAAGTTTTTTTTGGTTATCTTCCCAGCCATCCGTGTGTCCATTCTTTCGGGAGCAATCAATGTATTCATGATGTCGTTGGGTGAATTCAATATTACGTTCTTCCTGTACACGCCTTTCTTGATGACGCTGCCGGTAGGAATGTATGAATCCTATGCTTCTTTGCGTATTGAAGTAGGTAGCGCGTTCACAACGCTGTTCCTGGCGTTTGCAATCCCACTTACATATATCATGAACAGGCTGAACAAAACACAGACCAAATAAACGGGGGACAGTTAGATGACAAACAAAGTTCACGTATCCATTCGGCATATCAATAAAGTATACGGTGATGGTACAAAGGCACTTAAGGACATCAATCTGGATATTTTTCAAGGTGAGATCATCGTGCTGCTGGGCTCATCCGGCTGCGGAAAATCAACACTGCTACGCACAATTGGCGGCCTGGAGAAGAAGACCAGCGGTGAAATCTATTTCTATGACACCGAAATTACATCTGTCCCGGTCGAAAAACGTAATGTAGGTTTTGTCTTTCAGAATTATGCATTGTTTCCTACCATGACGGTGCGCCAGAATATTGGTTTTGGCTTGAAACTGCGTAAAATGCCCAAGGATCAGATTGCCAGGAAAGTCAATGATTTGATCGCCATGATGAACCTGGAGGAATATGCGGAAAAAAAGCCACAGCAGTTATCTGGCGGACAGCAACAGCGCGTGGCAATTGCGCGTGTACTAGCAATCGAGCCTAAAGTACTGCTTCTGGACGAGCCGCTGACAGCGCTTGACGCCAAACTGAAGGAACATCTTCGTATTGAGTTGGGTCAGATGCTGCGCAAATTGGGCATTACAGCCATCTATGTTACACATGATCAGATGGAAGCAATGGCCATAGCCGATCGTATCGCCATTATGAACGGCGGTGTCATCGAACAAATTGGTACGCCTGAGTTTATTTATTCCATGCCACAAACTGAATTTGTTGCGCAGTTTATCGGTAAGATCAATAGCCTGAAAGGTATTGTCATAAAACAAGACGGAAAGTTAATGGTCGATGTTGGATTTGCTACGTTCCCTTATAACGGAGCCAAATCTATTCAAGTCGGTGAAAAAGTAACTGTTTTCTTGCGGCCAGAGGATATGGAATTTGTTTCGGATAAGACCGGAGGCGGGCATATTGTGAAAGCAATTGTTGAGCAAAGTATTTTTATGGGTGGTTGTTACCAAAATTGTGCGAAGTTTGGCGACCAGTCCGTATTCTTTGAAACGATCAATACTCGTAAACTTGACACCGGATGCGAAATCTTTATCAAAATCGATGAAACCAAACTGATTGTGATCTGAAAGGTAGCACATATATGAGAAATATTGCCTATTCCGAATTGATTCTGCTCAACCATGATGTACTGGAAAACGTCGACCGTTTGGCTGCAGTAGGCAGTAACCGTATCGAATTGATGATGGACGCAGCCGGGTGGGATATATATCGTAGCAATTATAAGGATTTGATTGCAGGGTTGAACGAGCGCGGCTTGCACTACTCCGTACACCCAGCCGCGTGGGATATCAACCTGACGGCTGAAATGGGGATTCTCCGTGATGCGGCCTATCGCCATCATCTGGATGCCCTGGAGTTTTCCGCACAAATAGGTGCCTCCCAGATGGTGTTGCACCCTGGTTTTGCAAATTCGCCGTGTTTTTCCAAGGAAACGGCAAGAAAGCGTGCCTTCGAAACCACGTGCAAACTGGCAGAGATTGCAAAAAAATCTGGGGTTAAGCTGGCATATGAGAATGTAGGATACAATGGGCAATCTATCTATACCATGGAAGAATTCATCCATGCGCTGGATGGTGTGGATTCCATTGTCGGGTATTTGGTCGACATCGGTCATGCCAATGTAAATCATTGGGATATCCCTGCGCTGATCCGCGCCGTGTCTCATCGGCTTTTCGGCCTGCATATTCACGATAATACTGGTAAAGGGGACAACCATCTGCCTATTGGCCGTGGAACCTCTGATTGGCACGGCATCTATGATGCTATGCAAGAGATTAAGAACCCTGATTGCGAATTCATTCTCGAATACGCACCAGGCTTACCTCTCACCTACTTAGAGGAGGGAAAAGCACTTCTGGAAACGAATATCTATGTAGCTTCCGAAATGCTGGGAAATTAAGGAGCATACCTTCGCAAAGTGCATTAGAAAATAGCCATCTCCCGGATTGAGCGGGGGATGGTTATGATTTATAATCTAAGGCTATGCTGCGCGATTGCTATTCCTTCCATTCCCGCTTGAGCAGGGAAAAAACCAGCTGGTCATACTTGTTTTCACCGATCCAATAGTGTTCCCGCAGCTTTCCGTCCAATTGAAAACTGAATTTTTCCAAAAGATTGATTGATGGGACATTATTGGAAGCGGTGGTTGCATAGATCTTGTTCAAATTCAGGTCTTCATCTTTGAAGACATCATCAAGAAATAAAGACAGCATAATTTTTCCCAATCCCTGCCCTCTGCTTTTTTCGGGAAGATAATAGCCGAACTCGGCACTGTGATTTCTTGTGTTCAGATCAAACAGTGTAATTTTCCCCAACGGAATGCTATTGTCATCGGCTTTTACCAGCACGTAAATCCGATCCTTTTGCTCATACACAGCCCTTTGTATTTTCCCCGAATACTCCTCCAATGTCTGGCTCTTCCGAACCGGACGGCATGTATAGCATTCATAATGCTTCTCTTCCGCATTCCACTGATAGAATGTTTGAATATGTTGCTCTTCCAGCATGATCAGCCGGTATTCCTCATTTGGCTGTTTTACCACAAGGTTCATTGCTGTCATCATGCCTTTCAAATCGTTAATCTTTTTCTTTTGCATATTCCTGTATTACTTGTATGATTTTCTCACATGTATGCCCGTCCCCGTAGGGATTGATGGCACTGGCCATCTGCTGATAGAGCAGGGGATCGGTGAGCAGGCGGCAGCCCGCCTGGTAGATATCCTCTTGCTCCACGCCGGCCAGAATTGCTTTGCCAGCCTCCACTACCTCAGGGCGCTCGGTTTCGGTGCGCAAAACAATGACGGGCTTGCCCAAAGCCGGAGCTTCCTCCTGCAATCCGCCAGAATCGGTCATTACCATGGTACAGCGCTTGATAAGGTTATGCATGTCTTCTACATCGACAGGGTCGATGAGGTGAACCTGGTTAAGCCCTTCAAACGCCGAATAGGCGGTACGGCGCACTTCCGGGTTTGGATGGACGGGGTAAACGACCTGCACATCCGGTATATCCTGCGTAAGCCGCTTTACCGCCTTGCAAATGTTTTGAAGAGGTCTACCCAGGTTTTCCCGGCGATGGGCGGTTAATACAATCCAGCGGCCCTCCTGTAAAGGCAAGGCTCGCAAAGCTTCACTTTGAAATGCATAATCATCGTGAACCATGGAAAGCAGTGCGTCAATGACCGTGTTGCCCACCACATGCACATGCTTGGTAATGTTTTCGATGCGAAGGTTCTCACGGCTTCGCTCTGTAGGAGCAAAGTGAAGTGTGGCAATCCGACCTGTAATCTGCCGGTTCATCTCCTCGGGGAAGGGAGAATACTTGTCAAAGGAACGCAGGCCCGCCTCCACGTGGCCGACCGGAATCTGGTGATAAAACGCGCTTAATGCTGCTGCGGCGGAGGTTGTGGTGTCGCCATGAACCAACACCAGGTCAGGCCGGCAGTCCTTCAATACACAATCCAGCCCTTCCAGAACACCTGTGGTAATGCTGGTCAGGGTTTGCCCGGCTTTCATCAGGTTTAAATCATAATCAGGTTTAATGCGAAAGGTATCCAGCACCTGGTCCAACATTTGCCGGTGCTGGGCGGTGATGCAAACCAGGCTTTCAAGGCCCTCCGCTTTTTGCAAAGCTTGGCATAAAGGCGCCATTTTGATAGCCTCGGGGCGGGTGCCAAAGATGCTTAATACGGTGAACATAATCTACTCTCTTTCCAATTACGAAAGTACCGAAGTAAAGCGAAACTCCTGCTTATCATAAAAGCTGGCGGGGCGGTTGTCAAGAATGGAGAACACTTGGTGGCTATGCATTTCTCCTGGGCTTGTAAGGGCTTTGCGTTTCTTGTATAATTACGCCATATTCAAATGGGGGCGCATCATCCCCACAGATGCAAAGGAGCTTATTGTGACGTATCAGCCTCTGTTGGAATCCATGGCCGACTTGGTGGAGCGTATGAACATGCTCACCGGTGTTGCTGTGGCCTATGGCAACAAAAAGGATTTTTGCACGGCTCAAATTGGCAATATACAAGAGATTTTCAAAGAGGGCGATGTTTTTGTGCCCTGCGTACGGCCGGTCCGGGAGGATACGGTGTATGACCTGGCATCGCTTACAAAGCTTTTTACCCTGATCAGCGTCATGCAGCTTATGGAATGCGGGGAACTGTCCTTTCAAGACAAGGTGGGGGAAATTGAGCCGCGATTTGTAAACCTGAATGATGTGAACGTACGGGACGTACTTTGTTATGAAGCGTCGCTGCAAACGCCCCAACGCATAGACGGCCAAGCTGACCGGGAATCGGCGTTCCGCCAGGTGCTTTTGACAGGCGTGAACCCAGTGGAACCTGCCCGGCTCTATTCGGACATGAATGCCTTGATATTAAAATATGTTGTTGAAAAAGTTTCGCGGATGCCATTTTTTACATACATTCAGCAAAATATACTAAACCCGTCAGGGATGGAAAATACGTTTTCGAAAATTCCTCCGGATCGCCTGAAGGATTGCGCCTGCTATAACTATGAGCACCGCATTATAAAAGATGAGTTCTTCTTGCGAACCGATGCCCCTACAGGCGTTCCCCATGATCCAAAGGCTCGAATCCTGTCCGATGAAGGCAGGGACCTGTGCGGGCATGCGGGGCTTTTCAGCACGCTATCGGATATGAGAAAGCTTTGCCAGGCATTGCTCTCAGGAAGGCTGATTACCATGGATACCCTGCGGGAGATAGGCATCAACCGCACGGGACATGTGGGGGAGAATGGCAGCTATCGCCAGTATTTAGGCTACTTGTGCTTTGTAAAAAACCCGGTTCAGCACTTTTCGGAGGTGCCCTTGTGGATGAGTGACCGATCCTTCGGGCTAAGCGGGTTTACAGGAAATCATGTGGCTATCGATCCCGACCTTGGGGTGTTTGATCTGTTTTTGGGCAACCGCTGTCACAACCGGCTTTCCATAATTCAGCCCCGGGAGGGTTTGAATATTGCTCAATATGGCCTTACGGCGGATGGTGCGGGAACTGTGGATTGGGACGATGGCAGAAAAGTCAAGTCAAGCTATTTGTACATTCACCAGAAGGACCGAAAACTGCATGAACCTATCCGGGAACATATGCAATTGCTTGGCTGGATATAGATAGACGCTTTTTTCAAAATCGCTTTATTCCCATTCCTTTGCGATGCTTACCCAACCGGTCACCTGGAAATCCGGTTCTTCCACAGATACCATATCATGCCTTGTGAAATAGTCCAGGATGAGTTCGCTCATTTCCCGCTGTATTTCCTTCACCTTGGGGCATCGCAAATACATATCGTACCCGGCTACGCCTGTAGCCCTGTAATTGTTCATGCAAAGAGTGAAGCTTTGGCCTTTCTCAACCGGTTTTCCGTGGAACAGCAGGGATGCCAGGCGTTTTCCAACCGGCTTTTCCAAATCAAATTCATAGCGGATTCCCGAAAAGAAATCATAATTGTAATGGGCTACCTTCGGCTGAAGAAAATCTTTGGCAACGGAGACTTGCCCGTTTTTTGATACTTCAAAATAAGAGGCGCATCGCTCCAGGGCTTCCCGCAAAATAGCCTCATCCGCTTGAAGGACCACCAATGTGTTTGGGTATACATAGGTGGATACCACATCCCGCACCGTCACACGGTCATCAAAGCCCCGGATTTCATTGGCAAGGCTGGTACATGAAATATCCGCCCCGGAAGCTTCCAGCTGCACCTGATTGAAAAAGGAAGCAATCGGCGTACCGTAAAGGGCCATATGGACTTTGCCTTCGGGCCAAAGAGGCTTTTTTAAGCGGCCGATAGGCATATCCAGCCATGTATCGATATCTTCTTTCAACGGCTGCAAGGCTTTTTTCAGTCCTTTTTCACAAGCCGTGTCCGAAGGCAGCAGGCGGGAAGCAATATGTCCATCCTCCGCAACCTCTATTTTAAGATAATGGGTCGCGTTGGCGGGGGGCTGTACAAGATAGGTACCATGATATTTTACGCCTTCCAGGGCTACATGCTGATGACCTGTCAGCATCAGGTCGAAATCCAGCTCTTCGCAAAGGCGGCAGGCTATGTTCTCATCGGTTTCGGTATGAACCTTACCCGTGAGCGGATCCCTTTCCAAACCGCCATGGTATATGCAAATGGTGAAATCTGTTTGTCCGTGTAAGGCTTCCAGTGCGGCTTTTGCCGCCTCTAGCGGGTCAGTAATTTCAAAATGGGAAAGGGTTTCCGGCTGCTCCCAGCGGTTCACCCAAGGCGTGACGATTCCCAGGATTCCCACTCGCAGGCCGTTTTCCATCACCTGGATTTGGTAGGGGGAAATAGGCAGCCGCCCGCTTCTGTCACGGACGTTTGCACACAGGCACCTGGCATGGAGCGCGGATAGATAGTCTGAAAGCGCATCATAACCATAGTTGAAATCATGGTTGCCCAGCGTTACAGCATCATAGCCTGCTTCATTCATTACCAGGGGCATGGGACTTGGCAGCCCTTTTGTATGGCAATAGTATGTGAGCGGCGATCCTTGCAGCGTATCGCCGCCATCCAATACCAGGGTGTTGCCGTCCTTTGCAAATTGATGGATCATGCCCGTAAGACCCATGGGGCGCACAGCATCATCAATATAATTGGTAGGAAATACATAGCCGTGAGTATCGGAAGTATAGTAAATCGTAAGCTTGGGCTTCATGCTTTACCCCCTGGCCAGCCTTACCCTAAGACGGGTAGAGATGTATTCCACCAGAAGCACCAGTATGATCAACCCCACAAGGATGGCACCTACCTGATTCCATTTATACGACCCCATGGCAAAAATCAGGGGAGCGCCGATGCCGCCCGCGCCTACCAGGCCCAAAACGGTCGCATCCCGCAAATTGATGTCAAACCGATATATGGCCGTGGAAACAAAGTTTGTGAAAAGTTGGGGCAGTATGCCATACCGCACCTTTTGAAAGGCAGTGCAGCCTGCCGCGTCCAGGGATTCGAGAATGCGGGTGTCCAAATCTTCAATGGATTCCACATACATGCGGGCCACCATCCCGATAGAGGTCACCGACATGGTCAGCAGCCCTGCAAAAGCCCCTGGTCCGGACACTCTGATGAACATGAGACCATAAACAAAGGATGGGATGGTGCGGATGGCCATAATCAGCATGCGGCTGATATAGCCTATCGTTTTGCCCACCACCTTGTCCGATGCCAGAAAAGCCAAGGGAATGGCGAGCAATGCGCCTATGAGCGTGCCCAAAAATGCAATGCATATGGTTTCCAACAAAAGATAGGGGATTCCGGTCTGGGTCAGGTTGAAAAGGCTCCAGTCCGGGTGCAGAATACCTGATACAATTCCATTGGCAACCTTCAGGCCGTTCCCTTTCAGGCCGTTGAATTTCATGGTAGAGCCGGACCAGACGATTAAAAACAGCACAATCACCAGGGCTGCGATCTTTAGAATCCAGGTTTTCGGTGCCTTTTCATATTGTTGTTTTATGTTTATCATGCGCTTATCCTCCTTAAGCCAGCTTTCGGCGGAGAGCTTTTCCGATGTTCTCCAATATGAACACCGTTACATACAACATAAGCAGGATCATGCCCACCTCGCTGTATTCCCGCCAGCCGATCTTTTCCTTGAGGATGAGGCCGATGCCGCCCGCGCCTACATAGCCCAGGATGGATGCATACCGCACGTTGATTTCAAAGCAATAAATGCAGGTGGAAAGGTAATACGACAGGATTTGCGGCATAACTGCCGACATAAAGGAGCGGACTTTTGTACCGCCCAATGCCTCCACCGCTTCAAAGGCCCCCATGTCCACCGTTTCAATCTGTTCATACAGCATTTTCATGACGATGCCAAAGGTGAATATGGAGATAGCGACTGTTCCCGCAAAGGCTCCCAGCCCAAACATATAGGTGGCCAATAGTGCAATGACCAGCGTGGGCAAAGTACGCACAATGGAGCTGATCAACCGCAGGGTTGTGACAATTGCCTTGCTTTTTACAATATTGGTGGAGGCCGCCACCGCAAAAGGCAGCGCCATGGTGGAACCGATTAAAGAACCCAGCAGGGACATTTTAATGGTATCCAGAAGAGGTTCCCATATTTTGCTTATATAATTTGTGTTTGGGGGGATCATCTGACCCAAAATACTGAAAAATTCATGGCCCCGCTCAGCCAAAATCGAAAGATTCGCTCCAGTAATCCGGATGGAGAGCGCCATGGCTGAGACGAACAGAAGGAGTATCATCGGCAGGCGGCTGCGAGGCTGAAGAACGGTTTTGCCATTAGATAAGGTGATCCTCTTTGGGGGAAAGATGCGGTCATAAAGCTTCATGCGTTGCCACCGCCTTCTCCTGCCCGCTCTCGTAAATGCTGTCCAGAATTTCCTTGTTTACATCACCTACCGGACCGTCGAAGACGATTTTTCCGGCCCGGATGCCAATAACCCGATCGGCGTATTGCAGCGCCAGATCTACATGGTGGATGTTAATGAGAATGGAGATATTCATCTGCTTGTTGATACGCTTGAAGTCGTCCATTACCTGCTTGGCAGTCACCGGGTCCAGCGCGGCCACAGGCTCGTCTGCCAAAATGATTTTGGGGTTTTGGGCAAGCGTACGGGCAAGTGCCACCCGCTGCTGCTGCCCTCCTGACAATTGATCGGCCCGGACATAGGCCTTTTCCAAAATACCCACCTTGTCCAGGGCCTCCAATGCTCCTATTTTTGCCTTTCTGGAGAATAGCCCCAATAATACCCGCCAGAATGGCATATCCGGCACATAGGCAGCCAGTACGTTTTTAATTACCGTGGCTCGGGTCACCAGGTTGAAGGATTGGAAGATCATGCCGATTCCCCGGCGGAACCTGCGCAATTGATAGCCTTTCAAGGTATGCACATCGATCTTGTTGACGGTCAGCGTACCCTGCGTTACATCATGCATGCGGTTAATCAAACGGATGAGCGTGGATTTTCCCGCGCCTGACAGACCGATGATCGCCACAAATTCTCCCTGCTCGATGTTCAGGGAAACGTCGTCCAACCCCTTGAAGCCATTGGGATACACCTTGCTGACATGGTCAAACCGGATCATATGCATGAACCCTCCCGGAGGTATTTCGGCATTCCATAAATAAAAAGGAAAAGAAGGGGATGAACTTAATGAAGCCCATCCCCCTTTTGTGATTTGGAACAATTACTTCTGCAAGGATTTCAAAAATTCCTGTGCGGCACGGGCTCCGTCATAATCGGCGGAGGTGGCGGGAGCGTAGCCGGTATGGCTGTAGATGGAAATAACGCTCTTGCCCACTTCGGTTTTGTTCATGTTCATGAAAGCCTGCTGAAGCGCGGCAATCAAGGTTTCGTCCATGATCTTGGAGTTTTTGCTTACGGCTACGCCGTCGTTATAGATGCCTTCGGTAACGCCGATAACGTTGGTTTCGGTGGGAGCCCAGATGGAATCGGTGCGGCCCCATTCGCTGGCCCACTTTTCGCCATAATCACGGCGGCCATCAGCATACACAACCAATACATCACAGTCACCAGCGGCCAGGCGGGCAAAGGAAGTGGCATAGGAATCGGAGGTTACGGCACTGCTCAAATCCGTTACGCTCTTGCCGAAATGCTCCTGCAGCCAGAGGCTGGGGTAGATGTAGCCGGCGGAGGAGGATGCACCCATTACAGCCCAGGTGGCAGAATCAACATCTTCCCAGGTCAATTCTTCTCCGGCATTGACTTTGGCGGCCAGAGCCTGGCCCTTTTCACTGGGGCCGGCAATGATGAGGGAACGGTAGTATTTCACCTGGTTTTCAGCTACACCCAGGGTTTCTTTGCCGTCGTTCCAATCTTTGGCGTCAGGGAAATCCTTGCTCAGGCCGTCCCGGGTGGCGGTAAGGATGATGTCGGCGCCATCGTCATAGAGGACATATGTGCCGCCGGGAATCAGCGCTACATCGGCGGTGCCGGCAGACAGAGCTTCACCCGCCGCTTCGTAGTTGGTAGTGACAGTGACTTCCACGGTGCCCACTTCCACGCCCTGGGCCTTGAGTTCTTCTTTGAGCAGCTCGCTTAAAGGAGCGGTCATGTTCATAATATCTTGGGGATCGCGGGAAGGTACATAGGCTACCACAAGCTTGTCAATCTGCTTGCTTTGCGCCAAGGCTGCCGCACCAACGGAAAGCAGCAGTACGACTGTCAAAAGCATGGCTACCAGTTTCTTCATACGAATGTTCCTCCTGCCATATTGTGATACGTTCGGGTTCCGTGGATAGAATATCACAATATATGGTATAATTCAATTGGATTTGACAAAAGGATGCAAGGTTTTCGCAAGATTTTCTGGTTTGTTCGGTAAGAGGCAGGCAAAGAGATTTTGTCAGCGGTCAGCCGGTGGAGCTGCTGCAATACAAATTGGAAGATCGTAACAGGATGGCATGTGATTTTTTGAATGCAAAATAAGCTTGTGAGCTGCAATAAAATATTGGCTGTGAAAAATATATGGGCTTGTGCAAAGGAGAAACCGGCGAGGGGCTCAGGCGGAGTTATGTGCTTGTGCTGTTGAAGCGCTGGAAAGGACGGAAACATGAAACCGCTATATCTTGCAGCAACCTAAAGACATAAAAGATACAGCTTAACACAAAGGCGTTTCATTGTTGTGAAAGCCGGGACATAAAATAGAATGCATAAGGCGCGAACTAGAACTTTTGTTCACCGTCCGACCAGGTACACAATGCTTCTTCCACAGAACGCAGAATCTCCTGAAGGGCCAGCTGTTTTCTGGGGGGGAGGTTTCCGCACAGCGTCCGTTTGGGAGATAGAGCCAGGCTATCACATAGCAGGTAATCCAGGCTGATGTCCAGCACATTGGAGATGGATACCAACGTTTCCAGGCTGGCCTTACGGGTTCCCCTCTCAATATGTCCTAAAAATGAAACAGAGATATTGACCTTTTCGGCCAATTGCTCCTGCGTCCAGCTATGCAATACGCGCTCCCTTCGGATGCGAGCGCCCAAAGAGGTATAGTCCATAAGATTTTCCTCCTATTAACAAGATTTAAACATTCTAATAGATAAGCATAGCGAATTTTCAGGTATTTTTAAATAAACCATTAGGAATGATTATTGACTATAGGAAGTAACGGGCAGTCTATTTCAATTTTTTACCTGTTAAAATTATGCGGGAAAAAAGTTTTGAAGGGGGTATACAAGGCATTGGGTTCGTGTTATAATAATACTTGTTAGCCCAGCCAGGTAAGTAGCCGGTTCATTCCTCCTAGTTCATCGCCCAAAACCGATGCTTGGGAACCATGGAAGCAACTGAAAGGCTCAGGGTTTGGGTAAGATTAAACTTTGGAGGGAATCTAACATGTATCAAGACAAGACTTTGACCTGCCGCGAGTGTGGCGCCGAATTCGTATTTTCTGCTTCCGAGCAGGCTTTCTTCGCGGAAAAGGGTTTCCAAAATGAGCCCAGCCGTTGCCATGCTTGCCGTGCAAATCGCCGCAGCAGCCAGGGCGGCCAACGTGGCGGAGAGCGCCAAATGTTCGAAGTGATTTGCGACGGTTGCGGCCGCACCACCCAGGTGCCCTTCCAGCCCCGTGGCGATCGTCCCGTGTACTGCCGCGAGTGCTTTGAAGCCCAGCGTCAGCAGACCCGCTACTAAGAAGCGGTCGAACAGTTTTGAACACCAGCGCTGCCGGTTAACCGGCAGCGCTTTTGTATGCTGAAACGAACCGATTCTTATCAAATAGCAAGGGAAAATCATGCTTAATACGCCTGTTTCTTGAAAAACAAATTGTGATTGCATGGAAAAATGCAAACCGTAAAAATTGTAATGCTTTCGCTGTCTTGAAAGGTTTAGTGCGCCATATTTGTTGCGCCTTGGGACTTTAGCATGTCTGTTAACCCCTTGGTTGTTGCTACTGTGCCATCCATTAGCACCCATAAAGCCTCTACTCCCTCCAAAGAATCCACAAGCGCGCGCCCTTTTTCATAGGGCAGCAAAAACACAGCGGTGGACAAATAGTCGGCCAATAGAGAAGATTGCGTTATAATGGTTATGCTAGCCATATGGTTGGCGGGATAAAGGGTATTGGGATCAATCAGGTGATGGTAACGTGTCCCGTTCACTTCGTAATACCGCTGATTAATTCCACTGGTTACGAGGCTTAGACCATTCAAATAGACAGTATCTATTGTACTGTCATTCGAGAACACCGGCTTAAACGGATCCTGGATGCTCACCCCCCAGGCGCTGCGCCCGTCGAGGGGAGCGTTTCCGGTTATGACATTGCCTCCTGCGTTAAGGATAAAAGAGGGCATGTCCGACTGAAGCAATAGGTCGGCTGCGCTCTGTGCAGTATATCCCTTGGCGACAGCTCCCAGGTCCAATGAAAGCAAGGGATCGGTAAAACAGACCGTTCCGTTCTTCTCATCCAGTATGACGTCCTTCATGGAGACATGTTTCGCCGCCTCTTCCAGCTCCTTGCTGGAAGGGAGTGCGGCTTCATCAGGGTTGGCTTCCCCAGCATCCCGGTAATCATGCCAAACGGAAAGCACGCTGCCCAAAGCGATGTTTACCGTATCGGGGATTTCCTTTTGCATCTTCTTGCAATAGGATAGCAATTCCATAAGCTCTGGAGCTACCTTTACGGGGCTGTTGGCTGCCTCATGGTTCAAGGTATATAGGTTATTTACACCTTCATAGGCATTATATTTGTCGAACAGTTGATGTAGATAGGTAAACCTGTCCTGAACCATTTGGGAAGCATCATCAAATACTTCTTGATTCTTTGCATAGCCAATCAATGTTACCACTGTATCAAAAGTGTCAAAAAAATGCATAGCGTATCGCTGAAAGCCTGCCTGTTCCGCGCAGGTGGGCAGTACTGCCATCATCAACACAATTGTAAACAAAACCCACCGCTGCAGCACTTTTTGCATGGACGCCTCCCTGAAAAACTCTGGCTTGTGACCATATGGAATTGCCCACGGCAAAGCCGTGGGCATTACTGGAATGTCTGAGACATCCCCTTTTGTATAAAACAGTTACTTATTTCGTGGCTGCGTCGTACGCCTTTTGAAGGGCTGCGATCAAATCATTCAGGTGCATCGTGGCACCGGCTTTCAGGTCCTCGTCCACAGCAGCGCCGTCTTTTACGCCAGCCAGCACTTCATCCATGGTTTTGCCGGTGCAATAGGCGACCAGCGCGTCGATTTGCTCAAACCATTCTTTACCGATGGGGGAAGCTTTCTTCATGCCGTAAGCGTCGCCCTTCTCGTACTTGGAGGGGTATTCGGCGGTCAAATCAGCGGTGATTTCGCCCTTGGCGTTGAAGGTGACCTTGGTTTGGGCAGTATCAAAGAGCACAGCAGTGATGACGCCCTTGTCATCCACAGATACGGTGCAGATTGCGGTATCAACCTGGCCAACACCATCCGCTTCCGCGGTGGCAGCCTTAGAGGAAGCAATGCCGGTTACAACGCCCAGCCCGATGGTGTCGGCCAACGCAGCGGAAGCGAGGGAGAGGGTAAGAACCAACGTCAGTAGGATAGCACAAGTTTTCTTCATTGAAAAAGCACCCCTTTCAGTATGTGTGTACAACTCATGTACACGCTACCCAAATTGTAGCATCTTGCTTGTTATTTATCAAGCAAATTTGAGTTTGCTCATCACAAAAATTTTGATGATTTTAGAAATGATTCGGCGACAGAACCAACCTGCAAAACCCCTCAAAATTCTCAAAAAAGAGGAGAGTTGAATGCAGTAGAGTTGATGATAGTCTTGCATTTTGTGAGATGGTAATAAGAAGCAAGTATGGAATACTGAGGAAAATAACTTGAAGCAGCCCATGGAAAAGGGGCAGCTTCATTTGCTGCCCCCCCAAGAAATCCCCTTTTTCTATTCCGTTTTTTCCACACGCTCCCTATCCTTGAATAGAAGCGAGATGCACCAAAGCCCCGCTGCTCCTACCAGCGTATAAATGATGCGGCTGACCACGGCCCCCTGGCCGCCGAACAGGTAGGCTACCAAGTCAAATTGAAAAATGCCGATCAAGGCCCAGTTAATGGCGCCGATGATCACCAGCAGCAGGGAAATGCGATCCACCATCTTATTTCACACACCTTTCTTGATTTGCTCACAGTATGCACATTCTTCCAAAAGCCTATGCAGGCATTTTATATTCCCTGCCAAACGGCGGCCATTTCGCCGCCTTTCAGCAGTATATGCTGTTCTCTGGGCCGCTGCCAGTTCATTTGAATCACCCGTCCCAGAAGCGGGTCGCTAACCAGTACCTCATTGCCCAAAACAGACAATGTGCTGGGCAATCCAAAGGAGGATGAGCGCCATACTGCTTTTTTGGGATGGAGGGAAATTCTGGCCAGCGAGCCTACCGATCCGACCAATAGCGTGCCATCCGGCAAGGCTGCCAGCGCGCCGGGCAGACCTGGCAGTCGGTAAACTTCTTCCATGGTTTTGCGGGATGGTCCTACAAACCCCAGTACGGTATCTACTTCCCCGTTTTCAATTGCGCACAGAATTGCCAGGCCATTGCTGCAGAAAACAGCTTGACAGGCAATGCCTGGCACCGTAATGCGCCGGACAAGCTTAAGGGAGGGCGTTTGATAAAGCAGTATTTCGCCCGCCGCTCCCCCTGCAACAGCGCATAGGGTTCCCGTGGCATCGACTTGCACACTGCGGGGATAAACCCCCGCAGCATTGCCGTAAAGCATTTCACCTGTGGTGGCAGACACCGTGAGCAAGCTGTCGGCTTCTCCGCTAAGCAAATAAAGTTTTCCCCCGTCCGGTGAAGACTGCATGCATTCCAGGCCGGGAGGCGCGGAAAACTCTGCTTCCGCTGCCCAACTATCTCCACTAGGTGAAAAGCGCTGTACCACACCACGCTTTTTGCAGGCGCAAAAAAAGGAATGTCCTCCCGGGCAGGGGGCGTGGGGCCACAAAAGGGCACAGGATATCTGCCGAACGCCTTGCGCGTCCAGGGTAAATAGCCCCTGTGTCCCGTCGGCGACCCAAATGGTCCATTCCATATGCTAAGCCCCTCTTCTCTGAATGCTCCGTAAGGAGTTTCATATTGGCATCCTATGAGCAAACAACCGGGGGGGTGCGCCGGTGAAAAGAAGGAGAAAAGACCCTATCCGCCGAATTTTATTATGTTTATTTTTAATTAACCTGGAGGCATTGCATGCTTTTATTTAAAACTCATGGAACTTGCTCTACGCAAATCCAATTGGAAATTCACGATGGCATTATCACCGCCTGCACCTTTATTGGCGGCTGTACCGGAAACGCACAGGGTTTAAGCCGCATGGTGATCGGCCAAAAGGCCGAAGATGTGGCTAAAAAGCTTTCCGGTATCCCTTGCCAGGGGAATACATCCTGTCCTGATCAATTGGCAAAGGCTATACTCGCCTACAAGGAATAACGCCTGTCTTTTGAAATGAATATGCAAAAGGCCGGCACTGTGTGCAAAATGATGTGAGACAGATGGGCCGGAACCCTCTTCTTTCCCTGCAATTTGTAGGTTTGTCAAACATGTTGGACAGTGAGGGAGCGGAGGAACTCGAGAGGGGAAAGCCAGGCAAGAGGTCGCATGGGGAGGTTGTTGCTGCGACTTTGGTGGGCAGCTAGCTCCCCACAAAAGTCGGCGAGGGAGTAAAAAGAGTGCGAATCGTAGAAACGCTTTTGGTCTTCCCTGTGGCTGCGTTCTACCTTGCCATTGTGCCTAGGGGTATAAGGTCGGATCAGCTTGTGACGAATTTTCTTGGCCGCAAGCCTCGCTTCAAACAGAGTGGGGATATCGCGCTTGCTGTTTGAGAAGCGATTGGTAAACTCAAAGCCATTATCCGTTTGTACGCATTCTATCTTGATCCTTCGTCGCCCAAACCAGGTAATAGCGCGCTGAATGAAGTCCGCAGATGAGTAAGTGCTTTGTTCAGGGTAAGCGCCCAGAAAGCGAAGTCTGGAATATTCGTCAATCGCTGTGTATTGGTAGAGCCTG